>CAXBGT010000040.1:0-31185 GCA_963975265.1 uncultured Saprospirales bacterium | reverse complement strand
ACTCCCATCAACTCCTGCATGAGTGTTTACAAAGAAATCTTTATCTCCATCATTGTCAATATCCCCATAAGTAATGCCAGCGGTATATATTTCTGATGTGATTTCTAAGCCGGTGCCTTCGGTAGCATCTGTGAAATACCCAGCCCCATCATTAATCATCAATTTATCTCCCCGATTGCCTCCTGTAAGATAAACATCATCGTCTCCATCATTATCAATGTCAACAAATGCTACGCCACCACCGTTGAAATTATGATGATAAAATTTGTGCTCGAGATTACGTTCAACTTGTTCTTCTGAGAATTTAATGGATTGGCCTATACAGCTGAATGTGAAAAGTGTAAGCACAATTGTAGATATTGATGTCTTCATATAATTTGTGTGTCTTCGCTAATTAATGCTTTTGGAATAATTTGGAACGTGTACCATTTTTTGTTTTTACAGATAAGATATACGTTCCTGTCTTGTAAGTTTCAGTGTTGACTGAGTGATTTACTCCACTGTCAATTTCATTTCCTAGCAAGTCGAAAGTCTTCCAAGTAAAATTTTCCTCTGCGATATTTATTGTAATTTTATCAACGGCTGGATTGGGATAGATTGATAATTCTGAAGATAGTTCTGTATTTATTGTATTTGTAGATATTAATGGGTCTACATAAATTTCCCCATCAGTTGAAAAACCTTCTACCAGTGTTATCTTCTGATTTGACGTTATGTTGTACATAATATCAATGTGACCTGTAGACCAAAGCAGTTTTATTGAATCTATTAAATTGACCTCTCCGAGCCCTATCAATAGATTAGAACTATTTTGTCCCATAAATCCGATACCGCAATGAGTGTAGTGATATTGGTAGCCATTGTCATAAAATAATTCTACAGATGTACCTATAGCATCCTTATTTGAAAGAACACCTTGTAATCCAATTTTGATCCAGTTATTTTCACCTCCGGAGGATGACCACAATTGAGAATTAAAGTTTTCGGAATTATTAACGATGATATCAGCTGTACCATCATTATTCCAGTCGCCAATAGCATTGGTAAAGCTTCTAACGGTGTCTCCCACTAAGCCGTCTGTCGATGGATTAAACAATCCTGACTGGTCATTTATATATAGCTTACTGCTAACAGCATCGCTGCCAATCAACATGCCACTTACGTATAAATCTTGCCAACCGTCATTGTTAGCATCAAGAAAATTGGCGCCCCAGCCTATTCCGTAAAACCCAACTCCTCTAACATCCGCTTCTTCTTCGAATGTATATGTATCAGAATCCAAACTGCAAGTTAGTAATGCACTTCCAGCTGGTGTATTTGTTATATATATGTCTTGTAAGCCATTATTATCAATATCTCCGATGGCTACATTCATAGCATCTATTTTTAGATCTGCATTGCATGCTTCACTTACATCTTCAAATTTTCCAATATTATTCATCAAGAGGGTATTCCCTTTATCACGGTCATTTGCAATGTAGATGTCTGGCCAGTTATCTTTATTATAATCAAAAAAAGCGGAACAGAATGGCAGCTTACCCGTATCATCTACCTGAGCATAGTAAGTACGCTCATCAAAAGTGCCATCTCCATTGTTTTTGAAAAGTCTATTTCTATGACCTGCGGTACTTATGCCACTTGCTCGAGCAGTATAATACAAGTCTAAATGACCATCGCGATTGTAGTCACCCCAGATGGCTCCAAATGAACGAACCGAATCCACTGGAAGTCCACTGTCTTCTGTTACATCTGAGAAATTCATCAGACCGTCATTTTTATATAATTTATTATAACCGTCAAATTCTGCTACATAAAAATCCTTGTCTCCATCATTATCATAATCAACCCAAATTACGGATTTTGCTTGGGCAATATTATTTATGCCTAAATCAACTTTTTCGAATCCAGTTCCAATGTTTTTATAAAAATGTATAGGTTCTCCTTCTCCTGTCGCTAATGTGATGTCGTCATTACCATCCATGTCAAAATCATAAAAACTGGACCCACCACCAGAATTATTCAGTACGTAAGTATGTTCAATTCCCACTGCTGTAGCAACGTTAGTATACTTGTAGGGCTGGGAAAATCCAACTATAGAAAATCCCATAATTAATAGGGTGAAAAATAAACATCTAATTACTCTATCCATCTGTTGTTGCTTTTGCATTCATATGCAATGGCTAAAGGTAAATACATAAAACAAATTTCAATGAATATTTCTTATAAGTTTTGATTGAAATGCAACATTCGCAGGGGATAATTATGATATTTTGTGTTGTGTGAATTCAATCTACTTCATTTACAACAAATGACAAATTGTATATTTTCAAAATACTTGCAATTGCTGAGAGAAGCTTCATTTCCGTTTTAAGCGTTATGAAGTGTAGCATATTTGCACAAATGACTATTGTTTTCAGTACTTAATATTTAGTATGTATAAGGACCCAAGAGTGACAATTGAAGATGGAAGCGGTAATATAAACTCCAGTACTGTTGATAATGCCGCTGATTGTCTCATTGAGATTCAAGGATTGACTAAAGATGGGCGTCCGTTTGTCCATTATGGAGAATTAACTGTAAAATAGGATGCTAATATAAGGGAATGATTGTTGTGGTATTTATATAGTAGTGATTTAGAAACCAGGATTAAAATGATTTGTAAATGCTTGGTTTACAAGATGAGGCTCCCTTCGACTTTGCTCAGGGCGTGCTTTTGGAGAAGTTTAGCCGTAGCTAAACGCCGAGAAAAAGCTGAAATATTGTGAATTAAGTGGTTTTCAAAGCAAACACGTAAATCATAGTAACAAATTAACAATTTGTGGAATGATCAATGGCTTGCACCCAGTTGTAGACGGGACAGGAAGGAATTAACATTATATTCTTAAATCACTTTATAGAGAGAAACTACAGATGAAAAGAAATTTAGAAGATTTTTTAGAATATATGGGATCGATTAAAAACCGATCTCAGCATACCATTATTTCTTATCGAAATGACATTGTATCATTTATTATTTATTGTTCAGAACAATATGAGATTGACTCTATCAATAAAGTAAATCACTTGATGATAAGGTCTTGGATAGTAATACTAAAAGCTGAAGGCGTTGCTAATGTAAGTATAAATAGAAAGATATCTGGATTGAAGTCTTTTTATAAATACTTGAGAAGGAAAGAACTTGTTGACAAAAACCCAATGGCAAAAGTATTGTCGATGAAAAAACCTAAACGACTCCCTTCTTTTGTTCCAGAAAAAAGAATGGAATATCTAATAGAGCCTAATCTTGGAGAAAAGCGTTTTTCGGAATTAAGAAATGAACTTATAATAGAATTATTTTACCTGACAGGAATAAGACGAAGCGAACTTCAAAACCTCACTTTTTTAGATGTAGACACTGGGAGATTGGAGATCAAAGTTCTTGGTAAAGGTAATAAAGAGCGAAGATGTCCTCTTTCAAATCAATATTTATTGAAACTTGACCATTACAAAGAATCGTTATTGGAAGAATTTGGAATACTTGACCATAACTTTATTTTTGTGACGGATAAAGGCAAAAAAATGTACCCAAAGCTTATTTTCAATATAGTTACTAAAAAACTCAAATCTATCAATGCTTCTGAAAAGACAAGTCCGCATGTTTTGAGACATACTTTTGCTACACACTTGTCTTCCAATGGTGCTGAGCTAAATTCTATAAAGGAATTACTAGGCCATGCTAGCTTAGCGGCTACTCAGATATATACTCATAACTCGATCGAAAGATTGAAAAGGGAGTATAAGAAGGCTCACCCATTGGGGGAATAGTGTGAATAAAATATTTTTATCATAAATTCCTTACTATCAAATTGATACGAAGAAGAAATTTTATTTGTGAAAAAACTATTTGCATTATCCAATCAATAAGCCTATTTTGTATTTATAATCAAAATCAACAAATATATGAGTGTAACTATTAATAATGTAGGATTTCATGCAGATGACAAGTTGAAAGAGTTTATTGAATTAAAGCTGAATAAGCTAGATAAATTTTATAATCGAATAACAAATAGTTCTGTCTATCTAAAATTAGAAAACTCAGGCCAAGTAAAAGATAAAGTGGTAGAGGTTACAGTATCAGTTCCTGGAAAAATTTTGGTTTCTAAAGCTGAGGATAAGACATTTGAAGCCGCTGTAGATGTATGTACATCAAGCCTAGAACGACAACTGAAAAAATATAAAGAAAAAATGTCGAATTAACAGATTGACGATGACTGCCTAAAAATTAGGTGTAATTCAAATTTGAGCCATTAAACATAGGTCAAAGTATGGTTAATGGCTCTTTTTATTTTGTCATAGGATTTTTTTGGAGCCACCTAAAAAGCAAAACATAAAATTTGTTAACCTTTTTTGAAAAAAATGTTTCCAATTAAAATAATTGTCTTACTTTTGCAACGCTTTTCAGATAAGGATCTGATATATAGCTTGAAATAATGTATTGCCGATGTAGCTCAGTTGGCCAGAGCAGCTGATTTGTAATCAGCGGGTCGGGGGTTCGAATCCCTCCATCGGCTCACTTTTTTGTGAATAAAAAGTATGGGGGTGCGCCACAGTGGGAGAGGTGGGCAGGACTGTAAATCCTGTGCTTAGGCTGAGTAGGTTCGAATCCTACCACCCCCACACATTCACAAAGGGTAATTTTAATAAGCGGGAGTAGCTCAGTTGGTAGAGCATCAGCCTTCCAAGCTGAGGGTCGCGGGTTCGAGTCTCGTCTCCCGCTCATACATTTTGCAAAATCTTTGGGCTACATATAGCTAATGTTATTAGCCGATGTAGCTCAGGGGTAGAGCACGTCCATGGTAAGGACGGGGTCGGGGGTTCAATTCCCTTCATCGGCTCAAAAAACCATAAAGAATATTATTAAACAATTTTTATAATTTTTATTAAACAGTTATCCAATGGCTAAAGAAACTTTTCAACGGACCAAGCCTCACGTCAATGTCGGTACGATCGGCCACGTGGATCATGGTAAAACGACACTAACCGCAGCAATTACTTATGTATTGTCTGAGGATAATGGATCACAAAAGATGAGTTACGATTCTATCGATTCTGCTCCAGAAGAAAAAGAAAGAGGTATTACAATCAACACTGCTCACGTTGAGTACGAAACTGCAAACAGACACTACGCTCACGTAGATTGTCCTGGTCACGCAGATTACGTAAAGAACATGGTAACGGGTGCAGCTCAGATGGATGGTGCTATACTAGTAGTTGCGGCTACAGATGGTCCTATGCCTCAAACAAGGGAGCACATCTTACTTTGTAGACAAGTAGGTGTACCTAAGATTGTAGTATTCATGAATAAAGTGGATCTTGTTGATGATCCGGAAATGCTTGAGCTAGTAGAAATGGAAGTAAGAGAACTTCTTGATCAGTACAAGTTTGACGGTGATAACGCTTCAGTAATCCAAGGTTCTGCACTTAAAGCTCTTGAAGGAGATGCTGATGCAGCTAAACAAATTAGAGAGTTGATGGCTGCAGTAGATGCGGATATTCCTGAACCTTTAAGAGATGTAGAGAAGCCTTTCTTAATGCCTATTGAGGATGTATTCTCAATCACAGGTAGAGGAACAGTAGCTACAGGTAGAATCGAAAGAGGAGTAGTTAATACTGCAGATCCAGTGGAGATTATAGGTATGCAAGCAGCAGGTGCTAAGCCACTTACTTCAGTTTGTACAGGAGTAGAGATGTTTAGAAAGATACTTGATAGAGGTGAAGCTGGTGATAATGCTGGTCTGCTTCTTAGAGGTATCGAAAAAGATATGATCAAAAGAGGAATGGTAATCTGTAAGCCAGGTTCTGTAACTCCTCACTCTCACTTTAAATGTGAAGTGTATGTACTAGGAAAAGATGAAGGTGGACGTCACACTCCATTTTTCAACGGATATAGACCACAATTTTACTTCAGAACTACTGATGTAACTGGTGATGTATCTCTTCCAGGAGGAGTAGAAATGGTAATGCCAGGTGATAACGTTACACTTGAAGTGAAACTTATCAACCCTATTGCGATGGATAAAGGACTTAGATTTGCAATTAGAGAAGGTGGTAGAACCGTAGGTGCAGGTCAAGTAACAGAAATTCTTGATTAATAGCTGACTATCTTTTTAAAGATATATTAAGCTTTGAATATAAATTAAGCACTCGATTGTCGGGTGCTTAATTTTTCATATTGTGGAATGTTGTATTAAAGAATACAATTATATGTTTCGCAATATACTCTGATTGATTATTTGTCATTTCAAACTAGTGTTGAATATTTTAAATAATCAAACAGAAAGGGGAGTAGTTCAATTGGCAGAGCAGCGGTCTCCAAAACCGCAAGTTGCAGGTTCGAGTCCTGTCTCCCCTGCTAATACGCTTTATCTAAGGTTTCGATAATTATATTATTCAAGAGACTTTATAAATATATATAACATGAATGATTTTTTCTTGTATATCAAAGAAAGCTACAATGAACTTGTGCACAATGTGACATGGCCTACATGGTCAGAGCTTACATCAAATGCAGTATTGGTTATTGTTGCTTCAATAATTTTTGCATTGGTTGTCTTTGGACTTGATACTGTGTCAAATCAGTCACTAAAGTTTATTTATTCGCTTGCAAGTAATAAATAAACCATGGAAGAAGAAAAAAGATGGTACTCTCTTAGAGTAATAAGTGGTAAAGAAAAGAAGATCAAGGAACGTATGGAACTTGAAATTCAAAGAAGCGGATGGGGTGATTTTGTGACTCACATTCTAGTACCATCAGAGAAAGTATATAAAATCAGAAGTGGTAAAAAAGTAATCATGGAACGAAACATTCTTCCTGGTTATATTTTGGTTGAAGCATATCCGTCTAAGTTTTCTGGTGAAATTATACAGACGCTTTCCAATATGACGAATGTAATTCACTTTTTGGGTAGAAATAATCCTATTCCAATGCAGCAATCTGAAGCGAATAGAATGCTAGGTAAAGTGGATGATTCTCAAGGCTTAGTAGAAGCAATGATAGAGCCATACTTAGTAGGAGAAACAATAAAAGTAATAGATGGACCTTTCAATGACTTCGTAGGCGATGTCAAGGAAGTAAATGAAGAAAAGAAAAAATTGACAGTTATAGTAAAGATTTTTGGTCGTGGAACTGAAGTCGAGCTTAACTTCATGCAAGTTGAAAAACAAACATAGACCAATATAATTCAAGTATTTGAAGAATTTCTGTTTCAAGCTTCCCTGAAATAATCGACATATACTTTGACGGTCAACATTTATCAATAGATTAGAATAACAAGAAATGGCAAAGGAAATAGAAGGTTTCGTAAAATTGCAGGTGAAGGGTGGACAAGCTAATCCGTCACCACCAGTAGGTCCTGCGTTGGGTGCTAAGGGTTTGAATATCATGGAATTTTGTAAAAGATTCAATGCTAGAACTCAGGAAAAACAAGGACAGATTGTTCCAGTTGTTATTACAGTATATAAAGATAAGTCTTTCGATTTCGTAATCAAGACGACTCCAGCTGCTGTACAATTAATGGACGCTGCAAAATTGAAAAAAGGATCTCCAGAATCTAACAGAGTAAAGGTTGGTTCTGTAACATGGGATCAAGTTAAAGAAATTGCAGAAAGCAAAATGGAAGACCTAAATGCATTTAAAGTAGAATCTGCTATGAAGATGATAGCTGGTACTGCTAGAAGTATGGGTCTTACAATGAGTGGTACTCCACCTTGGGGTGCTTCAGTAGTAGAAGAAGATTAATTAGTCCTAGGGCTAATGATTATTAACTGGTAGGGAGGTAGTCCTTATAGATAGGCTATCGTTAATACCTCAAACAATTTTAAATATGGCTAAACTTAGCAAGAAGAAAAAGTCGATCGCTGACAAGTATGAAGCGGAAAAACTTTATTCTGTTGTAGATGCTATGAAAACCGTCAAGGATGTAAATCTTACAAAATTTGACGCTTCTGTAGATCTTCACATTAGATTAGGAGTAGATCCTAGAAAAGCTGATCAAGCGATCAGAGGAACAGTAACATTACCTAATGGTACTGGTAAATCTAAAACAGTATTGGTATTGTGTACACCTGATAAAGAGCAAGAAGCGTTAGACGCTGGGGCTGATTATGCAGGTTTGGATGAGTATATCCAGAAAATCCAAAAAGGATGGACGGATGTAGATGTAATCATTGCAATGCCTAACACAATGGCTCAAGTAGGTAGAGTGGGTAGAATCTTAGGACCTAGAGGTCTTATGCCAAACCCTAAGACTGGTACTGTAACTCCAAATGTAGGAGCAGCCGTTCAAGATGTTAAAGGGGGTAAAATTGCCTTCAGAGTTGACAAGTATGGTATCATTCATTCATCAATAGGTAGAGTGTCTTTTACTTCTGAGAAATTAGCTGAAAATGCTCAAGAACTTCTTGGAACTATAAATAGAATGAAACCTGCAACTGCAAAAGGTATCTATATGAAATCTGTGACCGCAGCATCGACTATGAGTCCAGGAATCAAGATAGATACGAAGACAATTATTGAGTAACCCTTTTTCTAAAAATAAGCTGAAATGACAAGATCAGAAAAATCGCAAGTTATAGAGGACCTAAAAGTAAAATTTAGCGAAAGCCAATACTTTTACTTTGCGGACGCTTCTACACTTACAGTGGAGCAAGTAAATAAGCTCAGAAGAACATGCTTTGAGAAAGGTATAGAAGTACAAGTTGTAAAAAATACACTTGCTCAAAAAGCAATGGAAGCATCTGGTGAAATGGCAGAAAACTTCGAGGGACTATATAGTGCTCTTGCAGGACCTACCACAGTATTTTTTGCGGATACTGGAAACGCACCAGCAAAAGTTATCAAGGAATTCAGAAAGAGTTTCGAAAGGCCAATATTAAAAGCGGCTTACATTGATAGCGACATCTTCTTAGGAGATGATCAATTAGATATATTAGCTACTCTGAAATCTAAGGATGAATTAGTAGGTGAGATTATAGGATTGTTACAATCACCTGCGAAAAATGTTATCTCTGCTCTTAAGAGTAGTGGTGGTACAATTGCAGGAATTCTTAAGACTCTTGAAGAAAGAGGATAAGAAACCCCGAATTGAGAAAGCAGCTTCCACGTGGACTCAATTCAACTAGTATTAAATTGTAATTATTAAAAAATTAAAATCCATTTAAAATGGCAGACTTAAAAGACTTTGCAGAAAAATTAGTAAACCTTACAGTGAAAGAAGTTAGTGAATTAGCTACTATCCTTAAGGACGAATACGGAATCGAACCAGCAGCAGCAGCAGTAGCAGTAGCAGCAGGTGGAGGCGGTGGCGGAGAAGCTGAAGCTGAAGAGCAGACATCATTTGATATTATGTTGAACTCTGCTGGAGCAGCAAAGTTAGGTGTAGTAAAAGAGGTGAAAAATCTTCTAGGCGTAGGATTGAAAGAAGCTAAAGAATTAGTTGATTCAGCTCCTGCAGTAATTAAAGCTGGTGTTGATAAAGCCGAAGGTGAGTCAATAAAAGCAGCGCTAGAAGCTGCTGGTGCTGATGTAGAATTGAAGTAATTCTATTAACCAGATATCTTTAATGACGGAACTATATAGTTCAAATATAATATAACATTTAAGGCTTAACCTATGTGAGAGCATGGGTTAAGCCTATTGTTGTTTTTCTGTGGAGTATCGAAATATTCTTGTGTTCCCACATTCATGCACAAGATCAAAGATATTTCACAATGATACCAGAATTCATCTGGCTATCCAATAGTGAATGTATCGATTAATAAGATCGTTTTGCAAACTTATTTAGGTGCACATAACTGTTCACCTGTAACTCACTTTTAAACGCAATCGGATGGCATCTAACGACATGGTTACCAATGCAGCTGCATTAAGACACAATTTCGGTAAAATGAAATTGGAGGATAATTATCCAGATTTACTCGAAATTCAATTAAAATCTTTCAAAGAATTCTTTCAATTGGAGACTACTCCAGAAAATAGAGGAAATGAAGGATTATTTAGAGTATTCCAAGAAAACTTCCCAATTACTGATGCGAGAAATATATTCGTATTAGAATTCCTAGATTATTTTGTAGATCCACCTAGATATAGCATCGAGGAGTGTATGCAGAGAGGACTGACATATAGTGTGCCTCTTAAAGCAAAGCTTAGATTGTCTTGTAATGACGAGGAACATGTAGATTTTCAAACGATTGTACAAGATGTATTCTTAGGTAATATACCTTACATGACTCCAAGAGGTACATTTGTTGTCAATGGAGCGGAGAGAGTTGTAGTATCTCAATTACACAGATCTCCAGGTGTATTCTTTAGTCAAAACTTCCACCCTAATGGAACCAAGATTTATTCTGCAAGAGTAATACCTTTTAAAGGTGCTTGGATGGAATTTGCGACTGATATTAACTCTGTGATGTATGCATACATTGACAGAAAGAAAAAATTCCCAGTTACTACCTTATTGAGAGCTATTGGATATGATTCTGACAGAGAAATCTTAAATATTTTTGATCTTGCAGAAGAAGTAGATGCTGATAAGAAAATACTCAAAAAAGCTGTAGGTAGAAAACTAGCTGCAAGAGTTCTTAAGAAGTGGACGGAAGATTTCGTTGATGAGGACACTGGTGAGTTAGTAACAATTGAGAGAAATGAGATCATCCTGGAAAGAGATGTGATTCTCGATGAGGACAATATTGAATTAGTCCTTGAATCAAATACTGAAAAAGTAATTCTTCAAAAAGAAGATCTAGACGAAGATTACTCTATTATATATAATACACTTCAGAAAGATCCTTCATCTTCTGAGATCGAAGCTGTAACTCAGATATACAGACAACTGAGAGGAACAGATCCACCAGATGAGGATACTGCAAGAGGTATTATTGATAAACTATTCTTCTCAGATAAGAGATATAATCTAGGAGAAGTTGGTAGATATAAAATCAACAGAAAATTAGATGCGGGTGTAAATGGTGAAACTTTGGTTTTGACTAAGGAAGATATCATTGCAATCGTTAAGTACCTGGTAAGCTTGATCAATCAAAAAGCAGAGCTTGATGATATTGATCATTTATCAAACAGAAGAATAAGAACAGTTGGAGAGCAATTATATGCTCAATTTGGTGTAGGTCTGGCAAGAATGGCAAGAACGATCAGAGAGAGAATGAATGTAAGAGATAATGAAGTATTCACGCCGATTGATTTGATCAACGCGAGAACATTATCATCTGTAATTAACTCTTTCTTCGGTACATCACAACTATCTCAATTTTTGGATCAAACGAATCCTCTGTCTGAGATTACGCACAAAAGAAGAATATCTGCCTTAGGACCAGGGGGACTTTCTAGAGAGAGAGCCGGTTTTGAAGTAAGAGATGTTCACTATTCTCACTATGGTCGTCTATGTACGATTGAGACTCCGGAGGGACCTAACATTGGGTTGATCTCTACACTTTGCGTATTAGCAAAAGTGAACAAGATGGGATTCTTGGAAACTCCTTATCGAAAAGTAGTAGATGGTAAGCTTGACCTTGTAACTGAGATGGAGTACCTATCTGCAGAGGGGGAAGATTTTAAAAAGATCGCTCAAGCAAATACTGAAGTTGATGAGAAGGGAGCCTTCCTTACTGATCAGATTAAATGTAGAGAGCATGGAGATTTCCCAGTTCTAGAGCCAAAGGACATTGAGTATATGGATGTAGCCCCGAATCAAATTGTGGGAGTATCTGCCTCATTGATTCCGTTCTTAGAAAATGATGATGCCAATAGAGCCTTGATGGGATCTAACATGCAACGTCAGGCTGTACCTTGTGTGAAGCCTAGATCTCCAATTGTTGGTACTGGTATAGAGAAGCAAGTAGCTGAGGATTCTAGAATGTTGATTAATGCAGAAGGAGATGGTGTAGTTGAATATGTAGATGCAAGTAAAATTGTAATTAGATATGATAGAACTGAAGAAGAGCAATTAGTTTCTTTCGAGGATAACACTAAGACATATAACCTTACTAAGTTCAGAAGAACAAACCAAGGTACTAGTATTAATTTGAAGCCTATTGTATCAAAAGGAAAGAGAGTAACAAAAGGATCTCTTCTTTGTGATGGTTATGCTACAGAGCAAGGAGAATTAGCATTGGGTCAAAACCTAATGGTAGCCTTCATGCCTTGGAAAGGGTATAACTTTGAAGATGCGATTGTACTTTCAGAGAGAGTTGTAAAGGAAGATGTATTTACTTCTCTTCACATTGAGAACTTTGATATTGATATCAGAGATACTAAATTAGGTGAAGAAGAATTGACAAATGATATACCAAACGTATCAGAAGAGGCTACTAAAGACTTGGATGAGAATGGTATAATCAGAGTAGGAGCATGGGTAACAGAAGGTGATATCTTGATTGGTAAGATTACGCCAAAAGGAGAATCTGACCCAACTCCAGAAGAAAAACTTTTGAGAGCGATCTTCGGTGATAAAGCTGGTGATGTGAAAGATGCTTCATTGAAAGCGCCTCCATCAACAAAGGGTGTAATTATCGGAAAGAGGTTATTCGCCAGAGCAAAGAAGGATAAATTCCAGAAGGTCCAGGAGAAAGAATTGCTTTCTAAATTAGAAGATAAGCACGCAATTGCTATCAATGAGCTCAAGACCATCTTAGTTGATAAGTTGATGCTTCTTGTAAAAGGTAAGACTTCTCAAGGCGTAAAAAGTATTTACAATGAAGAGTTGATCTCTAAGGGTAAGAAATTTGCAATCAAAGATCTTAAGGATCTAGATTATAGTCAAGTGGATTACACAGGATGGACGACTGACGCTGATTTGAATGGTAGTGTTGCAAGATTGCTCCACAACTATAACATCAAAGTAAACGAAGAAGTAGGTAAGTACAAAAGAGAGAAGTTCAACATTTCTATTGGAGATGAGCTTCCAGCTGGTGTACTGAAACTTGCGAAAGTTTACATGGCAAAGAAGAGAAAACTAAAAGTGGGTGATAAGCTTGCCGGAAGACACGGAAACAAGGGTATCGTATCTAGAATCGTAAGAGAAGAAGATATGCCATTCCTTGATGATGGAACTCCTGTGGATATCGTATTGAATCCACTAGGTGTACCTTCTAGAATGAACTTGGGGCAGATTTTCGAAACTGTTCTTGGTTGGGCAGGAAAGAAAATGGGTGTGAAGTATGCCACTCCAATTTTTGATGGAGCTAGTATGGCAGAAATTGATGCAGAATGTGTGAAAGCAGATTTACCATCTCTTGGTCAGACTTACTTACATGATGGAGAGACAGGAGATAGATTCCACCAGCAAGCAACAGTAGGTGTAATTTACATGCTTAAGTTGTCTCACATGGTTGATGATAAGATGCACGCAAGATCTATAGGACCGTACTCATTGATTACTCAACAGCCATTGGGTGGTAAAGCTCAGTTCGGTGGACAGAGATTTGGTGAGATGGAAGTATGGGCATTGGAAGCATACGGTGCGTCAAATGTCTTGAGAGAATTATTGACGATCAAGTCTGATGATATCATCGGTAGAGCGAAAGCATACGAGGCAATTGTGAAAGGTGATAACCTTCCGGAGCCAAGTATACCTGAGTCATTTAATGTATTGGTGCATGAGCTTAGAGGTTTAGCACTTGATGTGAAATTTGACTAATCTTTTTTAGACTGGAGTCTAGAAAGAATGTAGGGTCAGCTCTACAAAACAACTTTTAATATTCTTAGGGGAGGAGGCAATGCCAAAACCCCAGAAACAATATAAATAGGGAATTATGCCATTTAAAAAGAATGTTGATGCAAGGAAGCCGTTTGACACAATTACTATCAGTTTGTGTTCTCCGGATGATATCCTTGAAAGATCGTTTGGTGAAGTTTTAAAGCCAGAAACGATCAACTATAGATCTTATAAGCCGGAGAGAGATGGTCTTTTCTGCGAAAGGATCTTTGGACCTGTTAAAGATTACGAATGTTACTGTGGTAAGTATAAGCGTATTAGATATAAAGGTATTGTATGTGATAGATGTGGTGTAGAAGTTACCGAGAAAAAGGTAAGAAGGGAGAGAATGGGACACATCAAGTTAGTTGTTCCTGTAGTTCACATATGGTTCTTCAAGTCACTTCCAAATAAGATCGGTTACCTATTGGGATTGTCTTCTAAGAAATTGGAAACAATCATCTACTATGAAAGATACGTAGTAGTACAACCAGGTGCGAAAGAGGGAGAATTAGCGAAAATGGATCTATTGACGGAGGAGGAATACTTCGAAGTATTAGATACACTTCCACAAGAAAACCAACAGTTAGACGAATCTGATCCAACTAAATTTATAGCATTGATGGGTGCTGAAGCTGTTAAAGCACTTCTCGAAAGATTAGAACTTGACCAGCTTTCTTTTGACCTTAGGCATCAAGCTGCCAATGAGACTTCTCAACAGAGAAAATCAGAAGCACTGAAGAGGCTAAGAGTTGTAGAGGCATTCAGAGAAGGCCAATCAAGAATCGAAAACAGACCAGAATGGGCTGTGATTCAATACCTTCCAGTAATACCGCCGGAATTGAGACCTTTGGTGCCTCTAGATGGTGGTAGATTTGCGTCTTCTGATTTGAATGATTTATACAGAAGAGTAATTATTAGAAATAATAGATTAAAGAGACTATTGGAGATAAAAGCTCCTGAAGTAATTCTCAGAAATGAGAAAAGAATGCTTCAAGAGGCAGTAGATTCTCTATTTGATAACTCTAGAAAATCGAATGCTGTAAAAGCGGAAGGTGGTAGAGCATTAAAATCTCTTTCTGATATTCTAAAAGGAAAGCAAGGTCGATTCAGACAGAACCTACTTGGAAAAAGGGTAGATTATTCTGGTAGATCAGTAATTGTTGTAGGACCTACATTGAAAATTCATGAATGTGGACTTCCAAAAGGAATGGCAGCGGAGCTTTTCAAGCCTTTCGTGATCAGAAAATTGATCGAGAGAGGAATTGTAAAGACTGTAAAATCAGCTAAGAAATTAGTAGATAGAAAAGACCCTGTGATTTGGGAAATATTGGAGAACATCCTTAAGGGACATCCAATAATGCTTAACAGAGCCCCTACACTTCACAGACTTTCTATACAAGCATTCCAGCCAACATTGGTAGAAGGAAAAGCGATTCAGCTGCACCCACTCGTTTGTGGTGCCTTCAACGCCGATTTTGATGGTGATCAAATGGCCGTTCACGTTCCATTGAGTCATGCTGCGATCCTTGAGACTCAGATGTTGATGCTTTCGGCGCATAATATGTTGAACCCACAAGATGGGTCTCCAATCCTACTTCCTTCGCAGGATATGGTATTGGGACTATACTATCTTACTAAGCCAGCTTCTCCTGAGCACCCAGTAAAAGGTGCTGGAATGAAATTTTATTCTTCAGAAGAAGTAATCATCGCATATAGTGAGGGAGCTATAGATCTTCATGCACCTATTATTACTAAAGGTAAAGTAGATGATGAGGACGGTAATTTAGTGATAGGTAGAATAGAAACTACTGTAGGTAGAGTATTATTCAATGAAGCAACGCCTGAGATGGTGCCATTCATTAATGAGCTACTAACTAAGAAGAACTTGAAGAAAGTTATTTCAGGAATTATCACCAGAACAGATTTTTCTGTGACTGCAACATTCTTGGATCTTATTAAAGATATGGGATTCTATTGGTCATTCAAAGGTGGACTATCGTTTAACCTTGGAGATTTGATCATACCGACTGTAAAAGAACAAACACTAATCGAAGCCCAAGATGAGGTAGATGAAGTTTGGGAAAACTACAACATGGGTCTTATTACTGGTAATGAGAGATACAATAAAGTAATCGATACATGGACTAAAGCCGATAGTGCGATTACTGAGAACTTGATGAAAGAGTTGGCTGAGCACAAGGGTGGATTTAACTCTGTGTATATGATGCTTGATTCTGGAGCGAGGGGCTCAAAACAACAGATTAAGCAGCTGTGTGGACTAAGAGGATTGATGGCCAAGCCAAGAAGATCTGGTGATACAGGTGGAGCGATTATCGAAAACCCGATCCTTTCTAACTTCCTTGATGGACTTTCAGTACTTGAGTACTTTATCTCTACGCACGGTGCGAGAAAAGGTCTTGCCGATACAGCCTTGAAGACTGCCGATGCCGGTTATCTTACAAGAAGATTGGTAGATGTATCTCAGGATGTAATCATCATGGATGAAGATTGTGATACGCTCAGAGGTATCGATACTTTGGCATTGAAAGACAATGATAATGTAGTTCAAAAACTAGCTGCGAGAATTGAAGGTAGGTATTCATTGCATAATGTACTTGATCCAGTAACTGATAAGATTATTGTAGAAGCTGCTGAGTATATCACTCATGCAATTGCTAATGAAATCGAAGATGCAGGGGTAGAGATGGTAACTATCAGATCGGTACTTACTTGCGAAACTAAATCTGGTGTATGCCGTAAGTGTTATGGTAAAAATCTTGCTTCTGGTAGGATTGCAGAGACAGGAGATGCAGTAGGAATTATTGCTGCACAAAGTATTGGTGAGCCGGGTACTCAGTTGACATTGAGAACATTTCACGTGGGTGGTATTGCATCTGTTTCGAAGCAGGAATCGAATTTAGTTTCTAAGTTTGATGCTGTAATAGAGTTTGATAACTTGAAAACTGTAAAAGATAAGGACACTAAAAAGAATATTGTAGTATCTAGATCTGGAGAGGTAAGAGTTAAAGATCCTGAAACTGGTAAATTATTCACAACACTTTACATCCCATATGGATCTGAATTATTCGTAAAGGATAAGGCAAAGATTACTAAAGGAGAAGTGGTTTGTCAATGGGATCCGTTCAACGCGGTAATCATTGCTGAGGATGGAGGTATTGCTCAATTCGACGCTGTCGAAGAAGGTCAAACATTCCGTGTAGAAAGAGACGAGCAAACAGGATATGCTGAGAAAGTAGTTATCGAATCTAAGAATAAGAAGAAGATTCCTATGATTAAAATTGTAACTCCAGGTGGTGAGGAACTTAAGAGTTACAACCTTCCAGTGGGTGCATACATCTCTATTGAAGATGGAGCGGACGTAAAGACAGGTCAAACTATCGTGAAGATCCCTAGGAAATTAGGTGGTGTACAGGATATTACCGGTGGTCTTCCTAGAGTGACAGAATTGTTCGAAGCGAGAAATCCTTCTAATCCAGCTGTCACTGCAGAAATTGATGGAATCGTATCATTCGGTAAGATCAAGAGAGGGAACAGAGAGGTATTTATCGAAGATGAGAAGACTGGGCAGAAGAAGAAATACTTAGTAGGACTTTCGAAGCACATCTTAGTTCAAGAAGGTGATTTCGTAAGAGCAGGATCTCAGATGTCTGATGGTGCGACTTCTCCACTAGATATTTTGAATATCAAAGGGCCTTTCGCTGTGCAATCATACTTAGTGAATGGAGTGCAAGAAGTATATAGATCTCAAGGTATTTCGATCAACGATAAGCATATCGAGGTGATTGTAAGACAGATGATGAGAAGAGTACAAATTCTTGATGCAGGTGATACTTCATTCTTAGAAGGAGAAGCTGTTGAGAGAGTAAACTTCATGGAGCAAAATGACTGGATTTATGACAAGAAAGTTGTTGAAGATGCAGGAGGTTCTGAAAACTTAAAAATTGGACAACTCGTAAGTGTTAGAGAATTGAGAGAAGAGAACTCATCATTGAAGAGAAATGATAAAAAAGTTGCAGTAGCAAGAGATGCAGTCTCTGCAACATCTACAACTTTACTTCAGGGTATTACTAGAGCATCATTAGGTGTATATAGTTGGATCTCTGCTGCATCTTTCCAAGAGACTACTAAAGTACTTAGTACTGCAGCGATTGGAGCAAAAGTTGATTTCTTGACTGGATTGAAAGAGAATGTAATTGTAGGTAAGAATATACCTGCAGGAACAGGACACAAGAAGTTCAGAAATATGATCGTAACTGTAAAGAAGCCTGAGCCTGTAATGATGGGTGAAGTCGAAGAAGTAGCGGAATAAATAAGCTAAATCTTTAGGAAATATATAAGGGATGTCAATTAGTTTTGATGTCCCTTTTTAAATGCAAGTTTCAAGTGTTAGGTTTGAGGGAGAAAACTTATTGAGTCAATTAACTTCTTATTATTTTAAATGGACAAAGCGTATCAAGGATTTTCAAAATCTCAGCTTATCTGGAAGGGTAGCGCTTATGGTATGACCCAGTTTGAAATACCCTTGTCGTCTATGGTAATTACTGCATTGCCACCAGTACCTACTGATCGAAGACTGGGACACCAAGCTGAATTTGTTTTCTTACAATTGCTGAATGCATGCTCGGAGTATGATGTTCTAGCGCACTCTATACAATTAATACACGATAAGCGTACACTCGGTGAATTAGATTATATTATTCAGAATGTAAAGACTAAGGAGGTGTTACATATAGAATTAACCTACAAATTCTACATACTTGATACTATTATATCCAATCCGATTGACCAATTAATCGGTCCCAATAGAAAGGATACTTTCGTCAAAAAATTGAACAAAACTAGGGATAAGCAGTTGCCATTGTTATATTCAGAGCCCAGCAAAATAGCTCTAAAAGAATTAGGATTGGAGGTAACAAATATCAGGCAGTTGGTAGCATTCTATGCACATATCTTTGTTCCCTATACTGACAGGACTTTCCGTATTGAAAATCTTAATGAGGACTGTATTTCTGGATTTTGGGTGAGTCGAGATCAATTTTCGCAGGAAGTGTTTAAGAATTATGTCTATTACCTCCCTACCAAAACAGAATGGTTGCATATACCTCATGATGAAAAGCCATGGAAGAGTTATGATGAGGTAATGGATGTCCTATCTAGCATATCAGGTGATAAACGGTCTGTCATGCTGTGGCAGAGGGAGGGGGATGAGAGTGGACGGGGTAATGGCATTGTAAGGGTTTTTGTTTGTTAGTTGTGATCTTTATTTTTGATCTTTTTTTTATTAAAGTCTGCTGACGGTAGATGCTTTATTTGACAAGAAGAAAAGCCCACTTATGGTTGGTATGTCATTGACTACATCTTCACCAGCTAATTGCTTCTTAGTACATGGGCGAAAAATTATCTATCCAAAATTCAGTCTATCATGATACTAAGTACACGTTTTAATCAATATA
Source organism: uncultured Saprospirales bacterium (assembly GCA_963975265.1). Classification (GTDB taxonomy): domain Bacteria; phylum Bacteroidota; class Bacteroidia; order Chitinophagales; family Saprospiraceae; genus CAJXUU01. The sequence continues at coordinate 11,963 of CAXBGT010000040.1, read as the reverse complement.
GAGCTATGTAGGAATATGAATTTTTGATCTTCCAACAGAGATCAACCAAGATGTGCGAGCTGCAAATCAATTTAGAAAGATGCTTCTGAATGATGGTTTTACATTGTTTCTCGCAATGACTCTACTGTGCTGAACCACATGTCTTAATGAAAGGTCTGCTGTGATTCCTCACAGTAAAAATACAATTTGAGAGCTAATCACAACCCTTCGGCTTCGCTCAGGGTTGCAGTGAATGTTGTGGTTCTCCCACATTAAAAAGTGCAATTAATATCGATTCACCGAATATCCATCTATAACTATCGAAATACAGACACCTAAATTATATTTTCCCCTTATCTTATTAGTACATAAAAATAACCAACCAATGGGAAATAGAAAAGACATAATGTTATTGACTGCAAGCAAATTATCTGGAGACGTACCTCGCAAAAGCATGAAATTTAAATCACTCTTTAATGGAGAGCAAAATGGAGTTAGCATTAGCCGAGATAGGAATGATACCAACTATTGGTTAAATTATAAATATGCGGTTGGGTTCAGTAGTATTGTAGGAGGACTTACTTATTTGATGTTTCAGTATCTGTTCTGATAATTGAGAATGGGGTAACTCAACTATTAGAAGTAGTATCCTGCTTAGTCGTGGCAGTGTCTAGATCTATTTTCTTTTCCTCTTTTTGTTTTAACTTGACGGTACCAAATAACTTAAGCACAGTATGTTTCGGATAAGTATTAGATTCAATAATTATTTCCGGTTTTTGGTCCCCTTTTTTGTTGACACTATTGTAAGTGATTCCGATTTCGTTGGATTCTCCAGGTGCAATATCTAAGAAAGGGACAGTTGGCCTAGCGCATCCACATGAAGCATCAGCTCCTATTATTTGAAGAGGCGCTTTGCCAGTATTGGTAAATTTAAATTTCTTTTTGATTATATCACCTTCTACGATTTCTCCAAAGTTCCAAGTTGTTTCTTCAAACTCTATTTTAGGAGCGAATTTGACAACTTTCTTTTTATGCACTTCTTTTTTTAGGATAGTATTTTCTTTTTTATTTTTTATCTCAGTAGATATTTTCTCCTTTACATCTGATTCGATCTTGCTTGGTGAATCATTATTTTGGACTATCCCTTCTTCTGAAGGAGTATTGAACTTCGTATTGTCTATGTGTTGATCTTCAGATACTGTAATGGGTTTTGATGTCTCCTGAAGGAGAGCTACTTCATTACCTGTATCAGATTTGCATTTTATCAAAAAACACAAACTTACGAGTGTAGCAAACAGAAAGGTATTTTTCAAGTTGGTAGACATGATCTAAAGATTCTAAAGTGATTTAAAAAATTACCTTAAGACAGAAAAGTTATCTACTTTGACAAACTCTTGGTCGGTACAAGTATACTTCACTTTATAGATATACATTCCTGAATTTACGGGTTGCCCATTAAATGTTCCATCCCAAGTATCTGTTTTGTTTATTGCTGTCCACATTTTACCACCCCACCTATCATATATTTCAAAATACTCCATTTGATCTATTAAGAATAGACTGCTTATGCCAAATCTATCATTCAGTTGATCATTGTTTGGAGTGAATGCATTTGGCAATAATAAGCTGGTGCAATCTAATTCATTGGGATCGATCACGTTTATTGTAATCATATCTGAGGTAATACAGTTTCCATCATTCTCAATATTCAATGAATAAGCAATGGTGGTAGAAGGTGTAGCAGTAGGGTTCAATATTGATGGGTCATCTAGATCCGTTTCGGGTGTCCAAGTGAAATTAGTTGCACAAGTAGAACCCACATTGATATCAACAGGTGACCCCGCTATGATTGTAGTATCATTGGTTGTAATTTGATCAGGGTTGAGAGAGTTAGCAACAATTTCATTAGCGGCAAGAGCCCTTTGATAAAAAATAAATTCATCAATCCAGCCATTGAATCTATCTAAATTGACTGCGAGACATGGGCTGTTATTGATTGTAAGTCTAGCATTTTTATCAAAATTTACTAAACCATCAGAGAGGATGGTAATAGCGAGTTCGTCATCTAGGTAAAGACTATAGAATAGTTCTGATTTAGTTAATACAAGTCTATGCCAACAAACGGATGGGTCAAGGAGTACATTTTGAGTTTCTATATTTCCAATATTCTGTGCCAGTTCAAGGGCAATTTCATTGTTTGATGGATTGTATGTAATCGCTAAAAACGAATCTAAAGAACATTCAGATCGTACAGAAAGAATGTCTGTCCTTGATGATACTTGGTCAAAACGAAAATAGAAACTAATGGTAAAGTCCAATTCCATCAAAGAATCGATTTCACTTGGAAAGATAAGGTTGTCATTGTTTCCATCGAAATAAAGACCATCTGCAGTAAGTCCACAATCACAACTAGGATCAGAAGTTGGAGTTGCGGCCGGTAGTATTCCGGCTTGATCGACAAATGTACAGTCATCAAATGTATACCGAGACGTTTGGGCATCTACAAAAATCGAAAAAAAGCTGAGCAGTAAAAAGCTAGATGAAACTATATATTTTGATTTGATTTGCATATCTAAATTAAGATTAAAGCGGATAACAATGATTAACCTCCGAACAAGCCTGACATTCCAGGAGGTAACATTTGACTTAGCATACTTTGTGATTCCTTGGCTTCTTCTTCCCCTATCTTTTGAAGAAGGTTATTCATGGCTACTACAAGCAAATCTTCAAGTTCTTCTTTGCTCTCAGGAGATTGGTACTTTTCATCAATTGATATATTGATTATTTCTTTTGCGCCGTTTCCAGTTATAGTAATTCCTTCTAGTGTTTCAGAAAGTGTAATAGCTTGAAGTTTTTTCTTCATTTCAAGCTGTTTTTCTTCCATATTTCCCATTAAGTCTCCTAACATAGTGATTGTGTTTATTTTTTAGTCTCTTTTGCAATCTGCCTTTCAATTAATTGCAAAGGTATCATTTTGATACAATAGCATTGGAACGTAAAAAGAGCAATAATCATTACTGACTATTGCTCTTTTGTTAAAGTTATCTATCAAACTTATTGCTTGATTATCTTCTTGATTTCTTTTCCAGATTGTGCATTTACTTGTACAAAGTACATACCATTTGGTAGATCTGAGATGTCAATTTTTGTCTTCATTTCTGAGATGGTCATATCTTTGATGGTTTGACCGATTTCATTGAACACGATTACAGAAGCTACTTGCTGCTCATCCATGTCTATAATGACATGGTGAGAAGCGCTCGTAGGGTAGATACGGATTCTAGATTTTGTGTTATCAACTCTTAATATGTCAGAATATTCGTACTTACCATCGAAATCTACTTGTTTAAGTCTGTAGAAGTTCGATCCATGCATTGGTGATAAATCTTTAAAATCATAATCTACATTTTTAAACGAATCACCTTGTCCTATGGCAGTTCCTATTATTTCGAATGTTTTTCCGTTTGCTGATCTTTCTATATCAAATCTATCATTGTTGATTTCTGAAGCTGTAGTCCAAGACAGTTGATTTAAATTTAGATTGGCTTTGGCTGTGAAAGAAGTCAATTTGACTGGTAAAGGAACGAACCCAGTCCAAGTAATGTCATCTATTGCAACCCTTTCACTTCCTCCCGAACTACCCCCAATATTGTTATTGATTCTTATAACTACATCCCCTGCAGTATTAACAGCAACGAAAGATGTAGTGATGGGCTCTGTTCCTAATGGGGCGGTGCCAACAGAAGTCCCATTAATTAGAACATCAACTGAGCCAGTTGTGCCATCAAATTTTCTCTGTGTTGTTATTGTCAATGATCCAATTCCGCCCACAATAGTTCCAGACTCTACATAAGTATTTGATACATCATGATTCATTGTTACCGCAGTTCCATTTATTGTTTGATCTGTCCGAGAATTAGTTGCAGTCCACAAAGAACCTTCTTGACCAGTCCAAAGTCTCATACTATAAGTAGTACTTGCTGGTGAACAACCAGAAGTACACAAGTTCTGCATGGTTTCAGTGCCTTGTGAGAAAGTATTTGATACAGTTAGAATAAATAAAAAAAAGAATAGTAAAACCTTTCTCATACCTGGCAATTTTTGAAGAGTTAATTAATGATAAATGAGTAGTTAATTCTCAAGTTAAAGGACATACTTGTAAGTTAACTGTAATGCCAATATAAGTATAAATGTAAACTATCCGACTATTTGATGTATTGTTTATGTTAATTGTCGTTCAAGCAAGAGGCCGATAAAAAATACGTAGAAGATAAGTAACATATACCCTTCCCATCTTGATATTTTTTTAGAAAGACAAATGATACCAAAAAGTATTGTCACAGCAATCATAAATGGAACACTGAAAGTCATTGTATCTTCGGGGATGGTGAGATTTCCCATTAAACCTGGGATAGCCATTACAGCGTAGGTGTTGAATATATTAGAACCTAGAACATTACCAACAGCCATGCCGTGGTTACCTTTCTTCGCGGCAGTAATACTTACTATGACTTCTGGTAGAGAAGTACCTAGAGCAACAATTGTGATAGAAATTATGTGCACTGGAATTTTCATCTCATTAGCGATTCCTTCCATCGCAAAAATAGTGTATTTGGCACTAAAGAAGATAGCAACAGACCCAAGTAAAAGAATCAACCAATCTTTCGGGGCAATTTTAGTCTTTATCACTGTCTCATCAGCATTACCATTAAAGGAATTAAAAAGGAAAATGGCTAATGCGGCTAAAAAAATAAGGCACTCCATAGTGCTAAGGGTGAAATCTTGTAAGGCGAAATAAAGCAGAAATGCAGACCCGAATAGCATTGGTATGTCTGTATTCATTATGTCATAATCTATTTTTATTCCTTTTCCATATACTGCTGCTGCACCTAAGACTAGCAAGATATTAGTAATGTTAGATCCAACAGCATTGCCAATTACGATCTCAGAAGACCCAGAAAATACAGATGCGATAGATGTGGCTAATTCTGGGAGTGATGTCCCGAAGGCAACAATCGTAACTCCTATAATAAATGACGGTATTCCCATTGCTAATCCTACTTTTTCAGCGGAGTCCACGAATTTGTCGGATGCTATAAGTAAAATAGCAATGCTTACAATGAAGATAAGGATGAATGATAACAAGTCTTATGATTTTTATAGATTTAATAATTCTACTTGATTGCAAAAATACTATAATATATTCCAAGTCACAGAAGTTTCAATTTAGTCATAAAAATAGGTCTATTAAAAAAGGGCAAGTATATTTGTATTCTAAATTAGACTAAATGATACTTTTCTAAGTCGTATCAGAGTTTGCAATAGAAATAAATATGATTAAGAAACTTTCTGCGGGCGATCAACCAACTCCTGAAGGTAAAGGAGCCGAAATGAGTTTCTTTGACCATTTGGACGAGTTAAGAAAAGTGATTTTTCGATCCTTAGTGGCTATTATTATTATAGCTAGTATTGTATATATGTCTAGTAGATTTATTTTTGAGGAAATTATTTTTGGTCCTCTGTCTAATGAATTTGTTACTTTTAGATTGTTTTGCGAGCATTTAGGTATGTGTTTTGAATCTACCAATATGGCGGTGAAGACCAATCAACTCACAGAGACCTTTTTTGTAGATCTTAAAGTATCTTTTTATATAGGTCTTATTGCTTCGTTTCCTTATATATTTTATCAGTTATGGGGATTTATCAAACCTGGACTATATTCAGCGGAACAGAAAGTAACTAAAGGAGTTGTTTTCGTTTGTAGCTTTCTATTCTTTACTGGTGTTGCATTTGGGTATTTCATTTTATCACCATTCGCCATCAAGTTTCTAGGAAATTATCAGGTGGCTGCCATTGTTGAAAGCGAAGTGACATTATCGAGCTATGTTGGCTCTATGACAATGTTTATTATCCCCAGTGGTATTATGTTTCAGTTACCTTTGGTGGTATTTTTCTTAGCTAAGTTGGGATTGATTACACCCACATCTATGAGACAATATAGAAAGCATGCATTTGTTACTATCCTAGTTCTTGCTGCTATTTTGACTCCACCAGATATCCTTACTCAATTTATGATTGGGGTGCCTATTTATGGACTATATGAGATAAGTATTTTTATTGCGGCTAGAGAAACGAAAAAAAGAGAAAAATCTCTTGATAATTAATCAAGTTCGATCTTTTGTATTAAGAGATAATAAAGAAATATAAACTACCACTATGCAAAGACTATCGTCGAATCTAACATTGTTTTTTAAGATATTTCTGCCAGTATCATGGGTTTCATTTTTTGGAATTTTTGGATTGGTGATCTTCTTAATAGATCCAACGGATGAGCCATTTCTTACCTCATCTATATTTCGTATGATCTACGTTGGATGCTACATAGTTTTTTTGACATTGATCTACTTTACCATTTTCCAGTTGAAGAGAGTAGAAACTTTAGATGGGCATATATTTACAACCAACTATTTCAAAACTATCAGGTTTCCAATTGAAAATATTAAGAATATATCCGTTATAAATCTTGGAATATTTAAGATTGCAAGAATGCACTTACGCAATAAAGGGGTATTCGGCAGTAGGATCCCTTTCATCGCAAAAAAAAGTAGCCTTGATAGTTTCAGATCTAGTTATCCTGATATTCAGGTAGATGGCTAGAGAGTCCAATACGGTTTTCTATCTTGTATTTGTTTCGGCCATAAGCACTTCTACTGACCAGCTCAGCTACGAATCCAGCAATAAACAGTTGTATTCCCACGATAATAAGTAACATGCCTAAGAAAAAGGCAGGTCTATTTGCTATTCCACTTACATCATAGAATAACTTCGATATACTTAAATAGGCTAGTAATCCTGTACCAAGCAATGAGATTAGTATACCTATTACCCCAAAAAAGTGCATAGGTCTTTTACCGAACTTCCCGACAAACATGATCGAAAATAGGTCAAGGGGACCATAAATGAATCTTGACAATCCAAATTTAGTAACACCATACTTTCTTGCTTGATGTTGTACGACCTTCTCTCCAACATTATTAAAACCTGCCCATTTGGCGATTACGGGTATGTATCTATGCATTTCACCATACACTTCGATATTCTTGACGACTTCACTTCTGTATGATTTGAGACCGCAATTCATATCGTGGAGTTTTACTCCACTCATCCAACTTGTCACACTATTGTAGAGCTTAGTTGGTATAGTTTTCGATAATGGATCGAATCTTTTTTTCTTCCATCCAGATACGATATCGAACCCATCGTCTTTGATCATTTTATAGAGTCCTGGGATCTCATCAGGGCTATCTTGCAAATCAGCATCCATGGTTATAATTACGTCTCCCATGGTAGCTTCAAAACCTACATTTAGTGCAGCACTTTTTCCATAATTTCTACGGAATTTAATACCTTTTATATTGCTATTTTTATTTTGAAGATCAAGGATAGTGTTCCAAGAATTATCAGTACTCCCATCGTCGATAAACAAGATTTCATAAGAATACTTATGTTCTTTCATGACTTTTACTATCCATTGACTTAATTCAGGCAATGATTCTTCTTCATTAAGTAGCGGTATGACAACTGATATATCCAAAATCTAATTTTTTACAAATTTAACGTTACATATTTGGAATAGGTAGTGATTGCTATATAAAATGTTCTTTAAGAACTTTTAACTTGAAAATTTATAACGTACGCCTGAGTATAAATAAATGTTCTGTAAGAACTTACTTCCTGAAAGTGATAAGATAGGAAATACGTTACATAGGTTCATTATGTTTCGTATAAGATTCAATACCAATTTTAACAGCTCACTACTATCGTAATATCTTGCCATTTGCAAGGGAACGACGGGAGAAAGGTTAAGTTTGATATATTTTGATTCGCAACATCAATTAATAATCATAAAAAAACCAACGACAACGTCGCTGGCCTTAAATATTAAAATGTTTGTTTTTACTGTCTTTTCTGACTAAGCAAATGATTTATCTTGCTTCTTAGTGATTGCCGCTATGATAAGTGCAATAACAGAGAAAGGTAAAATTAAAGTTCCCAAATATCCTAGTAAGGTCTTACCTATTGTTGGCGTAAAGTCTTGCTCTTCCATAGCTTCTCGCATTGCTTCTACAGCTTCTTCATTTTCACCAAACAAGGCGATCATTTTTTCAGCAGCTTCAACACTTTGCTCTCTCAGCACATCTACCAATGATGGATCAATAAAGTTAATCAAAACGTAGCTAAATAACTGTGCGATAAGAGTACCGATTACAGCTGTTAAAAATGCAGCTTTGAATCCTTCACCAAAAGTCATAAAACCTTCATTGTTAGCTCTTTCTTCAGTTGCAGATTTCCACATAAAATATATAGGAATCAGAAAACCTAGGTAAGCAACTCCACCAAATATCATTGTCGAGTCTATAAGATAGAGGATCATGGTAAATAAAATAGAGGCAATGCCCATAAACACACCATTCTTAATTGAGGGATTTTCCATTGTTAATTTGTTTTAGATTGATTTTGAAATTTATATATGACTCAAGTAGCACATATAATTAATCTAATATATGAAATTAGGTTTGAATAATACCTATTTTTTCGATGAAGGGACATCGGGCGTCGAAATGTATCGTTTAGGATAGTATACGTTAATCAATTGATAAATAATGGAAATGAAGTTGATTAGGTAGAAATATAGACAGTTCCTTGATTGATTGTTGCTATGACCTTTCCAGTAAATGTTTCTCCTTTAAAGGGACTATTTTTTGAGGTTGACTTTATCGATTGCTCTTCATATGTCCATTGATATGTTGGGTCAAAGATGGTCAATTTTGCAATTTCTCCTGGAGCGATGGTGGGTGTTTCTATATTCAATACCGATCTTGGGCCTGATGTTAATTTTTCAATTATTGTTTCTAGATCTACTGATTTTGTGACATAAGTATTAAGAGCGGCGAAAGCAGTTTCTAGACCAATTGCCCCATGAGAAGCATATGGATACTCTAAGTGTTTTTTCTCAATTTCAAGGGGCACATGATTGCTTGATATGTAATCTACCGTTCCGTCAGAAAGGCTTTTTTGCAGTGTTCTTCTGTCTTTGGCACTTCTAAGAATTGGTTTTACTTTTAGATTAGAGTCAAAGTCTGTAAGATCTTCATGCGTTTTTATTAGGCTAAGATATGAGACTCCTGCTGATATGTTCAGGTTTTTTTTCTTGTGGTTTTTTAAGATCGAAATTGACTCTGCGGAGCTTATTAAATGAAGGCATAAATTAGACTCAGCATATGCATTCAATTGCACATCTCTGTACACTGTCAGCTCCTCTGCCAATGAAGGACTTCCTTTCATACCCATACTTGTGCTCACCTCTCCTTCATGGATAAGGTCTCCGTTGGAAATCGATTCATCATTAGGGTGATGCATGATCACGCCATCAAAAGATTTCGCATATTGTAGTGCTCTTAATAATAATCCACCTTTTGCGAGAGATCTTAAGCCATCGGTAAATCCCACAGCCCCTCCATAATGCATGTCTAAGAATTCTGTTATGTTTTCTCCATTTAGATCATTACTCAATGCCCCCAGTGGATGTATATCAACTCCAATTGATAGACCAGTGAGAATTAGATTTTTTATTTGTGCTTTTGATTGAATAACAGGAATCGACTCTGGCATAGTCACCAAGTCCGTATACCCTCCGGCTAATGCTGCTTCTCCAAGTGATTCGAAAGTTTCTCTGTGTTCATAACCTGGTTCTCCTAAGTGGGTTCCGATATCCATCCATCCAACTGAAGCACATAAATTCTTGCCTTTGATCTCTTTGACATTATCGACTTTGAGATTTTTACCGAGATCAGCAATTTTTCCTTTTTCAACTAAGATATCCACTCTTTTTCCATTGAGTTTGGATCGTTTATCTACAATCTTACAATCTTTGATGAGGTATTTCATAGTTAGTCAGATTACATGATTTCTACTTCTCGCTCCATACTCTGAGCAACAAAGTTTCGATGGCTAAAAATATTAAGGCTAAGATAAGACACCACCACCAAAGGACGAAACCTCTATCTTTTTCATTGATATAAGATGAAAAATCAGCTTTGAGAGACCCATCTAGTAGGTTAACAGTTGATGATTCCGCCAATTCATTCATCATTTTAGTAGATGAAACCATCATGTTGCTTTCTTTTCTATCGTAATTAAATGAAAGATCGGATACCTTATTTTTATCAAGAGTCAGTGTGTAGAATCCGTCTTTTGTCACTTGATCATTGACATCCAAAAGGATCTTGTTACCTAAATTAGTCTGACGAGGGATAAATTCTTCAAGGCCCTTGATCTTATAAACGAGATCTCCAGAACTTATTTTATTTTCAGCTTCTATGATTTCATCTTGACCAATGGTGTAGCTTATTTTTTGAGTTTTGGTACTAGCTATAGCCATTTTGTATAGCATAGGAACGAATATCTCTGCATTTTGAGATAAGTCGTTATCATCATTATTCAGTGGGCTAGTGCATAAGTATAAATGTCCACTGCCTCTTATGTACTTCACTAGATAGTTAGATCCATCTCTATATAGAAGAAGCGATTCTTGTGCTCTGCTTTGATAATTAGATAGTTTCCAACTTCTATTTGTAGTAGGGAGCGTGATGTTTCTGCCTACATATTCGTAGACATCTTTGAAAATGAATTCGTCTTTGTTGATCGATGAAACAGTCTTTTTCTCGTTGTCTAATCCTAGTAGATTATTAGCTCCTAGATTGTTTAGAAAGTTATTGTACGAGCTTTGACTAGCATTTGCAGATGGAAATACCAATACATTACCTCCATTCACAATGAAATTATCCAACTCTGCAGCTAAACCGCTCGATATCTCTCTGATATCGTTTAAGATGACAAGATCAAAATCCTTTATTTTAGCATAGTCAACTTGGTTTTGATTTTGGTTTGTAAGATTATAGGAATTTAACCCTTTAAACAAAGCTGTTAAATATCTATTCTGTAATCCATCGTTGATAGACAGGACATTTATTTCTTCAGGTACATTGACAGAGATAAAAAATTTATCATCAAACTGAATAGGGTAGTCTGATATTTTTAATTCTGCGGTATGCCATCCAGCTTTGAGGAGTGACATGTTTATAGTATCGGTTATAGATGTCCTAGCTGGGATGTTGAATATCCCTTCAGGCTTCTCTTGACCATCCTTGAGCATACTTAGTCTTATCCCTTCAGCTTCTTCGTCACTATGGTTGGTGATTCTTACCAGTAGTTTATTATTTTGATTCACCATTGGAACTGGAGACTCTAACCATACACTATCTAAACTAACATTTTTTTCTTGTACGGCTTGAAGCGGTAACAAGTTGAGCTCAGCAGTGGTGTCCACATAAGAAGCCAAGTCATTGATCGAACTTTGAAAATCTGAAATCAAATAGAGGATTTCATTTTCTTCTTGGTTATTTACTGCCTGTTTTTGTCTGTTTATGACTTTCGATAAGGGTCTGACTGAAGGAGTAATATTGATCTCATCGATTAGTGACAATGCATCTTCCTTTGATACCAATCTTTGATGTCTTCCCTCGAAAGCATGAGTCAGAACCTGAAACTTATCCTCCTCGCTATATGCATTCACGATTTGTCTTGCTTTCTCTTTTGCAATATTTATCAGTGGAACGTTTTCTTGCGTAGCATCCATGCTAAACGAATTGTCCACAAATACACTAACAGCATTATTACCTTTTTTGACCGAATCGCCTTGTGGGATGAAAGGCTGCGCAAAAGCAAATACCAGCGCTGCCACTGCCAATATCCTAGAAAGAAGGATCAGTAGATTCTTAATCTTGTTCCGACTACTGGTCTCCTCCTTTATCTCTTGGAGGTATTTTACATTGGTAAAGTATACCTTCTTGAACCGTCTGAAATAGAACAGATGGATAATGATCGGTATAGCGATGGCTGCAAGAGCCCAAAGAAATGTTGGA
>CAXBGT010000039.1:0-31337 GCA_963975265.1 uncultured Saprospirales bacterium | reverse complement strand
GTTCCGTAGAAAGTTCTGAGGGGGTTTACTTTGTGCCTGCTTTTGCGGGATTAGGAGCACCACATTGGAACCAACATGCTCAAGGTACAATTTTTGGTTTGACAAGAGGAAGTACAGATGCTCATGTAGCAAGGGCTGCTTTGGACTCAATTGCGTACCAAACTATGGATATATTAAAAGCCATGGAAGCAGATTCTGGAATCTCTATCAAAGAACTAAGAGTTGATGGAGGAGCAACAGTCAATAATATGCTGATGCAGTTTCAATCTGATGTGTTGAATACCATAACTGTGCGTCCAAAAGTAGTAGAGACCACGGCAATGGGAGCGGCATTTCTAGCCGGTCTAGCGGTAGGTTATTGGGAAGATCCTGAAGAGATCCAAGAAATTTGGCAGACTGATAAAAGATTCACCCCTACCACAGACAGGAAGGAAATTGAACAGAATATTAAGGGATGGTACAAAGCCATCGATGCACTAGAATATTGGACTAAAGACTAATCTGAAAACAAACTGTATGACTCCATTTATAGCTGAAATCATAGGGACATTCTTTCTCATTCTTCTTGGAGGAGGGGTAGTTGCTAATGTCATTTTAGAAAAAACAAAATCAAACGATCATGGTTGGATGGTCATTACTACGGGATGGGCTTTAGCTGTATTCGTAGGTGTAGTTGTTGCGGGTCCATTTAGTGGGGCCCATCTCAATCCTGCTGTGAGCATAGGTTTGGCAGTCGGAGGTAAATTCGAATGGAATCAAATCCCGATCTATGTTTTAGGGCAATTTATTGGAGCTATGCTTGGATCATTTACAGTTTGGGTGGTATATAAAGATCACTTTGAAGCTACTGAAGACGGTGGAACAAAAAGAGCGGTTTTCTGTACTGACCCGGCCATTCGGAATCCGATTTCAAATATAATTTCTGAGATCGTTGGTACTTTTACTTTGGTATTTGTAGTTCTATACTTTACAAATCCTTCATTGTCAAATTTGGCTACAAGTACAGAATCACCTATTGGTTTAGGGTCACTAGGCGCATTGCCTGTTGCATTTTTAGTTTGGGCTATCGGATTGTCATTAGGAGGTACTACAGGTTATGCCATAAATCCTGCTCGTGATCTAGGACCGAGAATTGTACATGCTCTTTTGCCTATTAAAAATAAAGCATCAAATGACTGGGGTTATGCTTGGATTCCTGTTGTAGGGCCAATTATAGGTGCTTCGCTCGCTGGGTTGTTGATGATCGTACTATCTTGGAGTGTATAGACGTAATCTAAAAAGTAATCTATCCTAATACGAATAGCTTGTAACTAGTTTTATTTTGAAATAATGATTGCAAAACATACTCTATTATGCTTATTTCTTTCAATAGTTGGCTTAGGTCTATTTGGATGTAAAGAAACAAAGTTGCGTATCGTTTCTGTGCAAGATTTTTCCGAGTTCGTAAAAGAGACAAACTACATAACAGATGCTGAGCAATATGGATGGTCTATTGTTCAGAAAAACGTGTTTGAATATGAAGTTGTAAGTGATATTAATTGGACAAATGCATACGATGCAAGTACTGTGTCAGATGACCTTCCTGTAGTGCAAGTTAGCTATAATGATGCAAAAGCTTATGCTGACTGGAACCAAAGCGAAATTCCAGATTATAAAAAATATTGGGAATTAGCGCCAAAGGCTAATGGCTTAATCAATAAAAATTCAGCTACTATACTACCTATTTCTCAATGTCAAGTAATAGGCAATGTTTGGGAAATCACTGCACCAGATTTAGATGGAAAGATAAGACTTGCAGGTGGTTCATTCCTTTGCAATGACAACTCATGCAATGGCACTTCATCATCAAGAATGTTATACATTGATGCAATTACAGGTAACAGCCACATCGGTTTTGCAGTTTTAGAATCACAATGAAGTTACAATTAGGTCCATAAATAGTCCATAGACTTAGGAGTCAATTGAAAAGGCTCCTACAGAAAATAGAGAGTGGTTCGAAAGTTCATTAACATAAGTCAATTTGAATGAGATACTCTAGTCTATTAATTGCCAAGGTTCTTTTGGCAGGAAGATTCATAACATTTCTTATCACCATCACTTCGAAATTTCTGTATTTCAAGATCGTCAAGCTCTACAGTCTTGATAAATCTATGCTCTACGACCTTCATCTTAACATCTTATGTGATATTGCTTGTAGTTGTGTTGTTTGTACAGGAGAATTCGAGGCACCTAAAATGATAGGCAGAGATACAATATCAAACCTAAATCAGAGCAACTTATTGAGAAGATCAGACAAGAGGTGAAATACCTGAAAGCAAAATAGTGAAAAGAAGTTGTTTTTATGAAGTAATTTTTCCTTTGCAGGAACTGAAATTTCATTTATGACAACACCATTGCCTTGGCCAATCTCATAGTTGATCCATCCATATCCAAAATTAAATCGAATTGACATGTAATAGATGAGAGTTTAATGGAGATAGTAAAATTCTCGTTCTAGATCATAATTTGAACTGATTTTAATCTGGAAATTGCATGCCATCGTGATATTTATCAGATAGTTGAAAATCAAAACAAATGACTTGAATAGTAAATAGGCTTGAAGACCTGATAAATAATGGAATAGCATATGTTTCTGAATGTTCTGAATATGAAATGAGCCAAAACCATTGCCTAAAAAATGGTCTAAAAAGGAGATACTAGGACATTTGATTGACTCTGGAATCAACAATCTTCAGAGATTTACAGAAATTCAATTCTCAGATAGACCTTATGTAATTAGAAAATACAATCAAAATGAGTTAGTAATTGTAAATGATTATCAAAATGCAGAGATCAAAGAAATTTTAGATTTTTGGACATAATTGAATAGACGGATTCAGATTTTGATCAAGCAACAAACGGATGAATCATTGGACTATAAAGTGAAATTTGATGAAGGTAATATATTGAATTTAAGGTTTTTGATGAAGGATTATGTTGACCACCGAGAGCATCATCTAAATCAAATAATGAGATAGAGAGAACTGCAGCAAACAATAGACAACAAAAGTCTTTCTTTCATCAGCAAATTTTGCCCAGAAAAACACTAGTTTGAAATAAAAGTCCTCACGGAATTGCCAAGAATTTACTACCTTGCCAATTACATATGATTCAATTTATTTTAAACGATGAGCTTATTCACACTGCTGCAAATGCAGGAATAACGCTCTTAGATTTCATTAGAGAGCACAAGCAATTAAAAGGGACAAAAATAGGTTGTCGCGAGGGAGATTGTGGTGCTTGTACAGTTTTAGTTGGAAAACTAGTTGACGATAAAGTCTCCTATCAAAGTATTACATCTTGTATTTCACCGCTTGGGAATGCCAACGGAAAACATATCGTGACGATAGAAGGAATTAATTTGCCATCAACTTTAAATACAGTTCAACAAGCTATCACAGATCAATATGCTACGCAATGTGGATTTTGCACCCCAGGATTTGTGGTTTCTATGACCGGGTTTGCTTTGGGGAACAGTGAAGACTCCATGGGTTCTTGCAATGATGCCATTAGTGGAAACATCTGCAGATGTACGGGGTATAAATCACTTGAAAAAGCAGGTAGAGATATTGAGAATAAATTGCTGGAAAAAGATAATAATGACGCGATGGCTTGGCTAATTAAGGAAGGATTTATTCCCAATTATTTTGAATCCATTCCACAAAAGTTGCAAGATCTAGAATCAATTAGTATCGTGAGAGAAGGGAGAATAGTTGCTAATGGAACGGATCTATACGTACATAATGCAGATCAACTAGCCGAAGAACCTGTCCACTTGATTGCAGATCATAAAGAATTGACAGGGATTCATTTTACAGAGTCAGTTTGTACAATAGGTGCCAATACAACTGTCACAGAACTATTGGAAAATAAGCAATTAAATATAGTCTTTCCAAAGTTAAAGTCATTTCTTAAACTAGTTTCTTCTGAGCCAATTCGTAATATGGGGACCTTGGGAGGAAATTTTGTCAATGCTTCACCCATCGGGGACATGACAATATTCTTTTTGGCGCTCAACGCAACCCTTACTATTCAAGCCGAAACTAAACCTGAAAGACAGATAGCCTTTAGTGACTTTTATGAAAGTTATAAAACCTATGATTTGAAAAAAGGAGAAATAGTAAAAAGTATTTCTTTTGACCTCATGGAAAATGAAGACTTTTATAATTTTGAAAAGGTAAGTAAACGAACACATTTAGATATAGCAAGTGTAAATACAGCCGCAAAAATTACTTTGGAAGACGATGTGGTGAAATGTGCACATGTCTCTATGGGAGGAGTTGCTCCAATTCCAAAATATCTATTCAATACTTGTAAATTCTTAATTGGAAAAACAATAAATACGGAAACCATAAAAGAAGCTGTAGCTGTTTTACAATCTGAAATAGCGCCAATAAGTGATGTGAGAGGGGCCTCAGATTATAAACGCTTATTAGCCCAACAACTGTTCTTCGCGCATTTTATTGAATTATTTCCAGCAAAAGTTCAACTTAAAAAACTGACTACATGAGCGGGACTATGAAAAATATCGATAGCTATACTCATGTTCGCGGAGAATCGCTATTTGTTGATGACTTGATTACAAGACAAGATACTTTGTATGGATTGGTGTTCGATTCACCAAAAGCGCATGGAAAGATTAAACAGGTCAATTACACGAAGGCTGAGCAAGTAAAAGGAGTTGTAAGAATATTTACTTACAAAGATATTTTGGGTGAAAATCAAATTGGTGGAATTATTCCTGATGAACCCTTATGGGCCGAAGATGAAGTTCATTTTTGGGGTCAGCCTATTGCATTTATTGTTGCAAAATCAGAAGCTATTGCAAAGAAAGCACGTTCACTAATTGAAATTGAAATCGAAGAATTACCTGTAATCACAACGGCAAAAGAGGCCAAAGAAAAACAGAGCTTTATCAATGCACCTCGATTCTTTAGTTTAGGAGATACGGATGCTACTTTTTTAGATTGCGACTATGTAATCGATGGTGAAACATTTTCAAATGGTCAAGAACATCTCTATTTAGAAACACAAGGTTGTTATGCTGTTCCACAAGAAAATGGCAGCATTAAGATCACATCATCTACTCAAGGTCCAACTCAGGTGCAAAAAACAGCGGCTAAAGTTTTAGGGGTGCCCATGCATAAGATTGAAGTCGATGTAATCCGACTCGGAGGAGGATTTGGAGGTAAGGAAGATCAGGCGACACCTTGGGCAGTGATGGCAGCAGTTGCGGTACAACATTTAAACAAACCCATAAAATATATCCTAAATCGTCATGATGATCTACGCATGACAGGAAAGCGGCATCCTTATGCTTCATTCTTTAAAATTGGATTAGACAAGGACCTGAAAATAATGGCCTTTGAAGCTGAATTTTTGCAAAATTCTGGTGCAGCGGCAGATTTGTCACCTGCAATTGCTGAGAGGACTTTATTTCATGCGACCAATAGTTATTATGTTCCCAATGTAAGTACGGCAGTGTATAGTTGTAAAACAAACTTGCCTCCCAACACGGCATTTAGAGGTTTTGGTGGACCGCAAGGCATGTTTGTCATCGAATCGGCTATTGCCAAGGCAGCTGATAAAATGGGCATTGATAAACGAAAAATTCAGGAAGCCAATTTGTTGGCAGAAAATGATGAATTCTCTTATGGGCAGATTGCAACTAATGTAGAGGCTCAAAACACTTGGTTTACTGCAAAAGAAAAATTTGAGTTCAGTAAGCTAGAGCAAGAAACTAGTGACTTCAATTCTACAAATTCTAATCATAAAAAAGGAATTTCTTTGATGCCCGTTACCTTCGGAATTTCATTTACGAATACGATGATGAATCATTCAAGGGCATTGGTACATATCTATCAAGACGGTAGCGTAGGTGTAAGTACAGGAGCTGTAGAAATGGGTCAGGGGGTCAATACAAAGATGTTACAGATCGCTCACAATACGTTGGGTATTTCTGCCAATAAAGTAAAATTAGAAACGACTAATACGACTCGTGTAGCCAATACCTCCCCTTCTGCCGCCAGTTCAACCGCAGATTTGAATGGGAAAGCAGTTGACATGGCTTGTTCTGCATTGATTGAAAGATTGACCAAACTTGCTGCTAAAATGGTGGGCGCTGACGCATCTGATATCTCTTTCAAAGATGATTATGTTTTTGTAGCCGATAAAAAATCTGATCTAACTTGGGAAGCGATTGTTACTCAGGCTATGGTGGAGCGGGTTGCATTATCTGAAAATGCACATTATGCGACACCAGTCATTCATTTTGATAAAACTAAGGAAAAAGGTCATCCTTTTGCCTATCATGTTTATGGAACTGCAATTACATCGGCCACGGTTGATTGTATAAGAGGCACGTATGAAATTGACTATGTGAAAATTGTACACGATTTTGGTAAAAGTATGAATCTAGGGGTAGATATAGGACAAGTAGAAGGTGCACTCGCACAAGGAATTGGCTGGATGACTATGGAAGAAATTGCATATAATAGTGATGGACGATTACTGTCCAATGCCTTGTCAACTTACAAAGTACCTGACATGTTTTCTGCTCCTAAAACAATCGAAACAATAGCTGTAGAAACGGAAGGAAATGATATGGCTATCCATAAATCTAAAGCGGTTGGCGAACCTCCATTGATGTACGGTATTGGAGCCTATTTTGCGATTCAACAAGCTGTAATAGCTTTTAATAAAAACTATAAACTAAAGTTTGATTCGCCATTTACACCAGAAAAAGTATTGATTGGATTGTATGAAAAGAAGTGATTGTGATCGTAGATTATTTTGGAAAGCGGAGGACTTTAACGAATTATTGATAAAAAAGAGACCGTCATAGCATATTAATTATTTTTGAACATGCACTTAGAATACACCAAAGCAAACATCCTTAAAGGAGCCATAGTCTATAGCTCAGGTGATTTGATTGCTGCATTACTATTAGGGGAATTTTCTATAGCTCGATTATTGGGTATGATGGTGTTGGGCGGAACACTTTATGCATTTGAGATTCCAAACTATTTTGCATGGATAGAGCGCAAGACAAAAGAATTCCTTGCAATTAAAAAAACGTTAGTCAAGACAGGATTAGCAATACTCTATTTTAATCCACTTTGGATCGCTAGACATTTATTGTTTATCAAACTTTTCTCTGGAAATTTTAATGAGATAGATTTGAATTTATTACAGATAGCAGGCTTATCATTTTTGTTTAATATACCGGTTTCTTTTGCAGCAAATTATGTCATTCAGAATGAAGTGAGCTTGAAATGGCGATTTTTGGCAAGTGCTATTTTTTCTGCTTTGATGGCTATTTATTATGCATTAAGTGAAGTGATTTTTAACTTTTAGTCTTATGGAATTCTGGCAAAAATTATTATCAATATTACGAGATACTCAAAATGTATACTTATTAACTGTTATAGAAAACATTGGCAGTTCCCCTGGTAGAAAAGGATTTAGGATGCTTGTTGCTGAAGACGGGTATATTTTTGGTTCTATAGGTGGAGGAGTCATGGAGTTTTCGCTAGTGGAAGAAGCCAAAGGTTTGTTGAAAAATAATGATCTAAAGATCTTCTTGAAGAAACAAATACACCGAGGTAGTAAACAAAATGGTTCAGGAATGATTTGCTCCGGGGAGCAGACTGTAGTCTTTCATCCATTGAATGCTCGACATATTTCGAGTGTCCAAGCTGTTGTGGATTGTTTGTTGAACAACACTAAGGGAGAACTTATTTTAACGCAATCCTCGTTCAATTTTTCTAATGGACAGCTTGAGCATAAATTCGAATACAAGATAACTTCATCAGAGGATTGGTTTTATAAAGAACAAATTGGGTATAGGAATACTTTGTACATAGTGGGCGGTGGGCATGTCAGTGTAGCAGTTTCTGAGTTGTTCATATCTCTTGGGTTTTATGTTATTGTAATTGATAATCGAGAAAATTTGAACACACTTGATCTAAACAACAGTGCACAGCAAAAAATAGTAGTTGACTTTAATGAGATTGGAAATCATATTCATGAGGGCCCAGAGTGTTATGTGGCAATTATGACAAACAGATACACCGATGATAAATTAGTACTGAGCAAATTGATTAGAAGTAGCTTTGCATACATAGGTTTACTTGGAAGTACAGCAAAGCTCAAGACTATGTGGGAAGCATTACAAAATGAGGGAGCCACAACATCCGAACTAGATATGGTGCATGGACCCATTGGACTTCCAATTAAGAGTCAAACCCCTTATGAAATTGCGGTAAGCATTGCTGCTGAAGTTATTAAGATTAAGAATTTGAACCAATAATATTTTTTGTTCCTTTACGGAATGAATCTGCGTTTTTAGTCAAAAGAGATAGGTTCTTCAATAGACAAACAACGTTACATTTATTAGCATACTAAAAACACTAAATTAAGATAGATGACTGAGGAGGACAAGAAATTTATGAGACGAGCAATCAAACTTGCGGAGAACGGTATGGATACTAATACAGGAGGTCCATTTGGGGCAGTAATTGTAAAAAATGGTGAAATAATTGCAGAAGGATGTAATAAAGTTACATCACAAAATGATCCTACTGCTCATGCTGAAGTGGATGCCATTCGTACAGCGTGCAAGAAATTAAATTCTTTTCAATTAGATGATTGTATAATTTATACTTCTTGTGAGCCTTGCCCGATGTGTTTAGGTGCCATATATTGGGCAAGACCTAAAAAGGTTTTTTATGGCTGTACACGTGGAGACGCTGCTGATATAGAATTTGATGATCAATTAATTTACGATGAGATTGCTGTTGGGATTTCAAACAGGCAGATAGAGTTTACCAATGTCCTGCGGGATGAAGCATTAAAAGTTTTTCAAAAATGGAATTCAAAATCTGACAGAACAGAATATTAAATCATCCTATTATAAATAATTTCAAATATTATATATCACATGGAATCATCTGACTTAAAAAAAATGATACACGGCATTCCCAAAGCGGAACTTCATTTGCACATCGAAGGGAGTTTTGAACCAGAACTCATGTTCGAAATAGCCAAAAGAAATAATATAACCTTGGATTATGATTCCATTGAGACATTGAAGAAAGCCTATAGGTTTAACAATCTTCAAGAGTTTTTAGACATATATTATACGGGCGCCCAAGTATTGATCCTAGAACAAGATTTTTTCGATTTGACATGGGCATATCTTACTAAAGTACACAGTCAAAATGTTGTACATGTAGAGATTTTCTTTGATCCACAAACGCATACGGACAGAGGTGTAGAATTTGATGTTGTTATCAATGGAATTCATAAAGCACTTGAAAAAGGCAAACAAGAGTTAAATATTTCTTACAAACTTATCATGTCATATTTGCGGCATTTAAGCGAAGAAGCAGCATTTGAAACTCTTGAGTCTTCTTTACCATTTAAGGACTGGATTGATGGTGTAGGTTTAGATTCATCTGAGATGGGTAATCCTCCTAGCAAGTTTGTAAATGTATTTAAAGCTTCTGCAAATCATGGATACAAATTGGTCGCACATGCAGGAGAGGAAGGCCCAGCTGATTATATATGGGAAGCACTCGATCTCTTGAAAGTAGTAAGAATTGATCATGGAAATCGTTGTTTAGATGACGATGATTTAGTACAAAGATTACTTGACGAAAACATGGCTTTAACATTATGTCCATTGAGTAATGTTGAGCTTAAGGTCATCCAGAAAATGGAAGATCATCCTGTTTTAAGAATGCTCGATAAAGGAATTTTGGCAACTATCCATTCTGATGATCCAGCTTATTTTGGCGGATATATGAATGAGAATTATTACGAAGTGGCTAAATGCTTGAATTTAAATAGTGACCAATTAATGCAGTTGGCTATGAATGCTTTTGAAGCAAGTTGGTTAAGTCGTGAAGAAAAAGAAAAGCACATGCTACAGGTTAAAAAATATTTTGATTCGTTGATTTAACAGTGAAGTGATTTAAGAACATGGTGTTAATTCCTTCCTGTCCCGTCTACAACGGGGTGCAAGCCATTGATCATTCCACAAATTGTTAATTGGTTACTATGATTTACGTGTTTGCTTTACACGGCACGTAATTCACAATATTTCAGCTTTTTCTCGGCATGTACATACGGCTAAATTTCTCCAAAAGCATGCCCTGAGCAAAGTCGAAGGGAGCCTCATCTTGTAAACCAAGTACTTACATATCCATTTTAATCTTAGTTTTTAAATCACTTCAGAATTCAAAACTTAGGTTCACAACGCTTATTCCAGATAATGATTGATTCCTAAGTTGGAATCATTCTAGGATAAAAAAGCAGAAATAACCGAGAAATTATAAACGAAGTACTTCCGACTTTCATTTCTTAATCTAGGTTAATGCATTTGGTTTCATTTCTTCCCAAATTTGCATCTAATTAAATATAAAAAAAATGAAAAAAGTAAGTTATTTATTGGTGCTAGTCTTAACAGTATCAAGTTTTGGATTGTTTGGTCAATCGCAAAAGGTGAATACAGAAAAATCAACCATTAGCTGGTTAGGTAAGAAGATTGGTGGGCAGCATGAAGGCCTAATCAACCTAAAAAGCGGTTCGATAGAAGAGAAAGAGGGAAAAATTGTATCCGGTAGTTTTGTAATTGACATGACCAGTATTACCAATACAGATCTTACAGATGCGGGCTATAATCAGAAATTAGTGGGACATCTAAAATCTGATGATTTCTTTGGAGTTGAAAATTTTCCGACTGCAACACTTAACATCACAAAAGCTTCACCATATCTTAATGGGATAGCTTCAGTGACGGGAGCATTGACAATCAAGAGTAAAACCGAGCCTATAACTTTTGATGTGATTAAAAAAGGAAGCAATTACACAGCAAAAATCGAAATTGATCGTTCTAAATTTAATGTAAAATACGGGTCAACATCATTTTTTGATAGTCTTGGAGACAAAGCTATTGATGATGTTTTTATCTTGGACATTAGCTTTTATATTGACTAAAAAACATAATTGTAGAAAGTGGGCGCTGTTATGAGGTTTTTATGAGTAGCGCACGCCAAAATAATGTATAAATAATAGCGGTTTGGAAGAAATTTCAAACCGCTATTACATTTATTAAGTATCTTGTTTTCATATAGAATTGGTGAAATACTTCCTTTCTACTCTGACAATGTGCTGACGAGCTAGAAGTTAATAATATTAACTATTAACCGTTGGTAAATCTTATGAATTTGCTCTAAGGTTGATCTTTGTGCAATGAGTTGTATCGGATATAAGTGTTTATGATGGTACCGCGATTTGTGCGAAGGATGTATTTGTCAAACTTCTATAAATAAACTACCTTGTGAATTAACAGTGATAAACCTGATATTTGAAAAAACTATCTCTCAAAAAAGGACAAATTCTTCAATCCGCAGGTGAACTGAATACAAAAGTTTACAGTGTCCTTAGTGGATTACTTCGGAGTTATACCATTGACGAAAAAGGCAAAGAACATATCTACATGTTTGCTCCAGAAGGGTGGCTGATTGCAGATAATTCGCCTCTTAATATTCCATGTGATTTATTTATTGATGTATTAGAAGACTCGGAAGTTAGTGTGCTTGAGAAGCATAATTTAGATGGAGTTTCTGATACGAAAAAACTTCTAAAGCGAATGTGGGTTTTGCAACAGAGGATCACAAGGCTTATGAGTTCTACTGCTTTGGAAAGGTATGATCATTTCCTTGAGACGTATCCAGATATTGTACAACGCGTTTCTCAGCGAATGATCGCTTCCTATCTTGGAATAACGCCTGAAGCATTGAGTAAAGTAAAAGGTCAGAGATTGAAGAATAACAAGTAAAAAGTGAGGTCTTAATCTAGATTAATGCACAGACAATTGTACTGATTTATATTTGCTATATAAAAACAATGAATAAATCAATATGAAAAAGATACTAGCCTTAGGAGGGAGCAATAGCAAGAAATCAATCAATAAGAAATTCGCTAATTATGTGGCGAATAAATTAGAAAATGTAGAAGTAATCGTGGCCGATCTGTATGAGCTAGACTTACCTATGTATGGTCCAGATTTAGAAGCAGAAAAAGGTAGTCCAGAGCATGTAATCCAATTTAATGAATTAATAAAGTCCGTAGATGGTATCGTTCTATCACTTGCGGAGCACAATGGAAATCAGACTGCGGCTTTCAAAAATCTGTGGGATTGGTTATCTCGAGTAGAAGATGTGAAGTTTTGGAGAGATAAACCTATGTTACTTATGGCAGCTTCCCCTGGGGGTAGAGGCGGAGCGAGCGTTCTTAATATTACTAAAGCGATGCTTCCGTTTTTTGGTGGGAACATAATTGGGGATTTCTCGCTTCCTCTATTCCATAATAATTTCTCAGAAGATGGCCTTAAGGATGAAGCGCTTAATGCTGACCTGCAAACCAAAATAGCTTTACTTCAAGATGTAATTAACAATCTAAATTAACATCATGGAATTAGGAATTGACAGTTTTGCTGCAGCGTCCAATGACCAAAATCTTTCTGGAGATAAATTAATTAATGAATTATTAGATAGAATTGTACTTGCTGATAAAGTCGGTATTGATGTTTTTGGAATTGGGGAACATCACAGAAAAGACTTTTTAGATTCTGCACCTACCATGATTTTGGCAGCTGCGGCGGCTAGGACAAAACGGATCAGACTTACAAGTGCGGTGACTGTATTGAGTGCCGCGGATCCTGTTCGTGTTTTTCAAAATTTTGCCACACTTGATCTCATTTCAAATGGAAGAGCTGAGATTGTAGCTGGACGAGGATCATTTACAGACGCATTTCCATTGTTTGGTTATAGTCTTCAAGATTATGATGCACTATTCAAGGAGAAGTTAGAACTCCTTTTACGGATTAGGGATAACAAGCGAGTCACGTGGAATGGAAAATTTCGACCAGCTCTGATTGACCAAGAAATATTTCCAAAACCTCTCCAGGCGAAGATGCCTATTTGGTTGGGTGTAGGTGGTACGCAGGCTTCTTTTGTAAGAGCCGGATCAATGGGATTGCCACTGATGGTTGCTGTAATTGGTGGATACACTGAGCGCTTCAGACCTCTAGTTGATATTTACCGAATGGCTGGAAAGAAAGCGGGATATAGTCCAGAAGAATTGACAGTAGGTCTGCACTCGATTGGATATGTAGGTAAAACTAAAGAATCCGCGGTAGCAGACTTTTATCCAGGATATAAAAAAGTGTTTGACAAAATCGGGGAAGAGCGAGGTTTTGGCCCCGTTACTAGACAAGGATTTGATGCTCAAAACGGATTGTCAGGAGCTTTATTAGTTGGAGGGCCTGAAGAAATAGCTGAAAAAATAATCAGGCATAGTGACTCACTTGGAGGTGTATCTAGAGTTACTTTTAATATGGATATGGGTCTCCCCCATGAAAGAATGATGGAGTGTATTGAGCTTCTGGGGACTGAAGTGTTGCCAATAATTAAGCATGTATAGACATCTCATTATACTTTTTGAGCGCGCTTGGGTTCCGAGTTAATAGTTGTAGATTCATAATTTACAGCACTTAATGAAAAGTAAATGGTAATGGTAATGGATAGTTCTATGGGAAGTCACAATCCATTTAGTACAACTTCAATTGATAGGGTAAGAATGTCTAATATTAATGTTATATTAGCAATATAAGAGAAACAACTTTGGACAGAAGCCTATTGAAATTAGACCTTTTGGATGCACAATTAATTTTATCTTAAATAGTAGAAGCTATTTGGAGTAAGAATTACTGCAACTTCAATGAAGCTTGTTTAAGAAATGAATAGAATTAGGAAAGGTAACAGTCCATCTATTATATACTTAACTCAGACATTGCAACTATAACTAACTAATCAAAACGAATAATTATGAGTCAAATAAATGCACAAGCCCCAAAAAACATTACCGTATTAATTAGCGTAATTCTTGTATTATTAGGACTCTTCGGTGCAGTTCTTTCACCAGTAATAGCTGATAATGGGGATTGGTTATTATTAGCAGGATTCATCTTATTACTCTTGGGCGTATATGTGAAAGGGTTATAAATTATCTACACAACTGCAATTTAACAGTAATAGATGTAATAATTACGTATGACATTTAATTGAAGGTTAAATCGATCTTCTGTTTTATAGTTTAGAGCAATTTTTAGCAATCAGCTACCTGTATTTCAGCACCTTTTGTTCAGTTAAGGCAAACTAAATAAGCTTTAAACGAAGTTTGATCGAGGATAAATATGTAAATATTAAGTTCATAATATTAGTGTTGTGTTCTCCAGTGCGAGAGCACTCAACTATCAGATTCTGAGCGGAGTTGAGTGATATCTATACCTATGCAAATATCTTGCGTGGCAATTGACTGAGGGAATCCAATTTTATGTCGAATTCTCCGATGCTTGGTATAAAGTCTCTTTTCGTCTAGCGCGCCTAGTGTAATCAATGGAGAATTGAAAATGTTTTCCTCGATTCACTCTAACTCAATGCTCAATTCCTTAAGTTGAATCTAGAAATGTGTCATAACTCTTAATACTTAAATTCTCCGATGCTTGCGTCAGGGTCATAAAAAAGATGTTTTTGGATAAAAACGCCTTATCACAAAAAAGATCCGATTTCCGACCTTTAGGTTGGAAAAATTTTGGCTAATGCTCCATCCGCTTGCGGTGGGGTAGTCAAAATTTAGGATCTTTTTTACTAATGATTTCAGTTATTATTTCAATTTTGCTTGCAAGTAATTTACCAATTGGTTAAAACTCGTTAATCAAACGATGATGCTTGGGTTTCCTTGTTTCATCAGCATCCTCACAAGAACTTGTACAACATATGTCGCTCATAAATCTTGATAAGAGCTTCAAATTTGTAGACTTAACAGCCATCTTTCTCCCACTAGTGCTTGTTTTAAAACCAACCTTCCTATTTCAGTAATTCGTTCTACACTCCGTATCACTTAATTTTGGTCTTGCAGCACATTCCAAGATCTTGTGCGGATTATGAACTCTTCATAAGGCAAAATTCTCAGTCTGGATGTGTCCACTAGCTTTTTGTTGCTGACTATAAACTCTACTTATAGAACACGCCGTCCTAACTTAATTTGCTTGCATGCAACACCACCTTCTTAACGAATGACATATAAGCTTGTTTCCTGGCAGTGGTAGACAGTCGTTCGTCAGACTCAAGAAGTACATTTTGCTCTGACTGCTTGAGTGTACTCATGTGCAAATTCATATATTTACTTTCAATGTACATCAAGATGGAAACAGGTTGATCTCTACTAACTAGTACTTCATTTCAAGGGATACTGCACTCTCCCAAAATCCAATTTTGCGCTTTCTGCCATTGTTAACCAAATATCCATTATCAAATATGAAGTTTGATTACCTAAGATAATTAGTAAGGTTTGAGACGATTCCAATCACTTTCTTATTAAAAATTAATTTTCAAAACCTTTTTACATTTAGAGTTGTGTACTTTGCGATAACTTAGAAGTCTTAATTCGAGGACGATAAGTGACTCAAATGTTCGCTGAATGAAAATAGACTATTTTTATTATTTCATTATCCTATTGTTCTATTGTGGAGTGAGCACTGCTCAAACGAATACCACTCGATTTGAATGTAAGCAAGATTTAAGTGAGGATATTTCCACATTTTTAAATGATGAGGCGAACAATAAGTTGGTCTGGTTTGAAGGATGGCATGAAGGGATTAAAGCTAAAGAAATTTCTGGCGAATATGCTTCTGAAAACTTATTCCTAGTTCCAAACAATGATCAATTAGGTAATAAGGGTGACTATTACAAGGATTTAAGGAGACTCAACAAATCACTTAAAAAGCAAGGCAATAAGGAACTTTTGACGTGGCCAGGTTGTGCAGGTCCAGGAGTTATGGAATTGAATAAAAATATAGTTTTAGTTTATGTTGATACAGAGTGGTTTTTTCGTCCAGACTCACGAGCCGAATTTTCAAATTCCAAATGTAAAACGCTCTGGGAAAATGATTTCTGGGCAACATTAGAAGAGGTAATAGAAGACGAAAGTGATAAATTGGTATGCATGATAGGACATCATAGCATCTTACAGGAAAGTAAGAACAGTAAAAATCTTTCTTTTCTATATCCATTTAATGGACCATCAACTGATTTCAATAGCAAGACATATAGTCAAATGAGACAGAAAATGGGTCGATTATTAGAGTCAAATGATAATGTTATCTATATATCTGCTAATAGCTCAAAGGGAAAAAAAGAAAATGTAAAAAAAGAGATTTTTCTAAATGACTACAAGTATGTTGACTTTGTTTCTTCAGAAGATGGTGAAGTTATAATGATCAAGGGGAATGAGGATAAGCAGATCATAATGAGATCCAATACAGCCATTCCTAAACAGGAGGGTTCACATTCATCGATTACTACCAGACTGGGGAATGTTGATTCTACTGTGATTGCTGGTGCTGAATATAAGGCATCAGGGATGAAGAAATTTTGGTTAGGGGGGAACTTCAGAAATGAATGGATAACACCCGTAAAACTTGATAAATTGTATGTGGAAGACTTTAGTGGTGGCTTGACTCCATATGGTGTAGGAGGAGGGTTACAAACGCTTTCTCTCAAGCTCAAAAACCCCGTAGGACGAAAATTTGCATTCAGATCAGTAAATAAAGATGCAAAGAAAAACAAAGAGCGTGTCATCATGCAAACCGCAGTGGGAGAGGTAAAACAAGACATGATATCTTCCCAATTACCTTTTGGGGATGTTATCGTAGGTAATCTTCTAGATAATACTGATATTCTTCATGTTACTCCTATTCCTTTTGTATTGGCAAAGCAAGATGCTCTGGGAGAATACAGTAATGACTTTACACATGTAATTGGAACTTTAGAAGAGAAACCAACAAGAAGGAAGAAAAAAAGAGATGGTTTTGCTGGTGCAGATGATATAGTGACGACGCACCATGTTTTTAGGAAGTTACTGAATAATACCA
Organism: uncultured Saprospirales bacterium; assembly: GCA_963975265.1. Lineage (GTDB taxonomy): Bacteria > Bacteroidota > Bacteroidia > Chitinophagales > Saprospiraceae > CAJXUU01. Next base: position 14,296 of record CAXBGT010000039.1, on the reverse strand, counting down.
AACATCAGATCGATAAGCAAGCCTTTGCTAGATGTATTCTGTTTGATATTTGGATTGCAGATTGGGATCGGCATCATGACAATTGGAAATGGGCAGAATACAAAGATGGAAAGAATCGATTGTACAAACCCATACCAAGAGATAGAGATCACGCATTTGCACTTTTTGAAGGAGTAATTGGGAATATATCGGATGTGGCGGCTCCAAATGTAGCGGAATTAGGTCCAAGAATAAAAGACCTTAAAGGAATGACTTTTCAAGGAAAAAATATGCTCTATTTTCTTGGATCAAATATATCAAGAGAAGAATGGAATAGTGCAGCCGAGTACCTAGCGTCCTCATTTTCAAAGGATAATATTGAAGAAGCATGGAATAGTCTTCCTGTTGAAATCCAAGAATTTTCAAGAGAAAAAATCATATCTGCTTTATTAACTAGAAAAGACGATCTATCAATAGCAAGTAATCAATTGTATGATTTATATCATAAGAAAGCTATTTTCTATGGTAGTAACAAAAATGATTTCTTGACTATTGAAGCGAAGGCAAAAGATGAAGTTGTAGTAACATTATTTGATGCGAGAAAGGGGGAGAAAAATGGAAAGGCCATAGCTCAAAAAACATATAATTCAAATGTCACTAAACAAATAGAAATCTATTCTTTAGATGGAAAAGATATAATATCTGTAGAAGGCAAAGCTGAGGCAAGTATAGACATAATACTGATTCCTGGCACTGACAAAGATGAAATAAGGTCTAAAAACAACAACTTAATAATCAAAATATTTGATACCCAGGAATTTGAGGGGACTGAATCAATTGAGCTAGATCATCCTATATATCCTGACATTTATGGATTTCAGTATGACGCTTTATTACCATTTTCCATGTATAAATATGACAGTGACTATGGAAGTGGAATAGAAGTACAGTTTACAAAAGTAAATCAGAAATTTAATAAAAAACCTTTTGGAAGACGTACGTCTCTGGCAGCAAAATACTATCCTAGAGGAAATGCGGTTAGACTCAGATTGATCAGCTTATATACCGATGCATGGAATAAATGGGATGCCAAATTTAAAATAAGAGCAGCTCACAATGACACTCGCTATGATAGGTTTGTAGGGGCAAATTCAAGACTACCATCAAATTATCTTCAAAATTACAGAAAAGGTGATGACTACTATGTTCAGAATGATAATATAGATATCTTCACAGGACTGATTAATGATATTTATGGACAAAGCGATCTAAGTTTTGGTCTCGGAACTCAATACCTAAAACTGCAGGATGGAACTGGGCAAACATCAACGGAACTACTAGGAGAAAGAAATATTTGGCAAGCTTATCTACATGGTGAGTTGAACTTAGATTTTACCGATCATCAAACTTATCCTACAAAAGGAGTGAGATATAATGTCACCAATAGAGTAGGATATAACATTAAAGCTAATACCGGCATATATGACAAACTTACAGCGGATATTACACTAGTTAATTCATGGGAAGATTTTTCTAAAAGTATAATATTGGTCAAGCTGGGAGGTGAAGCAGCTTTTGGCAACAGAAGCTATATCGACTATCCGATATTAGGCAACGGAAATAATGTGAGAGGATTTGCAAATAACCTCATTCGAGATTCTGAGATTGCTTATATAAATATAGAATTGAGAAAGGAAATCTACCGTAGTACAAACTCATATTTGCCGTTTTTGCTCGGTGCATCGGCATTTTATGATAGAGGTCTTGCTATTGAGGATTCTTTTAATAATGTTTCTGGATATGGAGGAGGATTGTATATGACTTTCCTAAGTAATGCTTATTCGGTATTTATCAATAAAGGCTTCAATAATCTTAATGATGAGTCGATTATTCATTATGGATTAGGGTTTTCGCTTTAATAAATTGATAAGAACATAAGACTCCGGTCTTTCATACGTTATGTAGGTTTGCCTTCGTTTGTCTATTCACTGAAGTAATACAATGAGAATATTTAGAACCAACACCTTAAAAATATTAATATTAGGAATAATCTTGTCAATCGTTTGTTCCTCTATTTATGGGCAAGAAAGTGTATATAAGTTAAACGCCCAAAAAGATGGAATAATCCTTGGCGTTGGGATTGGTACGACATTACTGGGGCATTTCTTAGCTGGTAAATCTGATAAGGCAAGTGAGGTAGAAATAGTGGGTTTAAATATAAATAATCTTAATTTTTTAGATAGATCATCCGCTTTAAATAATTCTAGATCTGCCATAACCGCTAGTGATGTGATCCTCTATTCATCGGTAATATATCCTCTTGGCTCATATTTAACTCGCGGATGTAGAAAAGAGAAGGTTGTTATTGGAGTGATGGCGATAGAAACAATTCTTATTACAAATGGCATTACAAACATCATAAAATCAGCCACTAAAAGATACAGGCCCTATAATTACAATCCAACAATTCCACTTCAAGATAAGTTGGTTAATAGTTCAAGGTTCTCATTTGTATCTGGCCATACATCTATCACATCTGCCATGTCTTTTTTTACTGCAAAAGTGATAATTGATAGCAATCTGGACATGAAAAATAAATTTCTAGTTTGGATTCCGTCAGCTTTTATTCCTGCAGCTATTGGATACTTTAGAGTCAAGGGAGGAAGACATTTTCCGACGGATGTCATAAGTGGTTACCTCCTCGGAGCTACCGTAGGTTATTTGATTCCGAGCCTTCACAAGAGAGAAGATATCAAAATGGAGTTCTCTTATGATAAAGTAGGGTTGCGTTACGAGTTTTAAACAGTATTCCAGAAAACAGTTTTCAACAGCATTGAAAGCGAGAACATTATCATTTTCTTAATATCAATTCCATAAAATACTCTTGTGTTTAGATTATAATTGCGCTCCTTCAGAACTAGAAAGGTATTCAACATTCTGAAAGTAGATTATACACAACATCTATTGCATTTACTGTCATTTTATTTGGACGAACAAAAAAAATACCCAATCAAACATCAGCGTCCAATCGGGTATTTCATATTTTGTTAATTGAATACTTAAATTCTCCGATGCTTGCATCGGGGTCATAGTAAAGATGTTTTTGCATAAAAACGCCTTATCACAAAAAAAGATCCGATTTCCGACCTTTAGGTTGGAAATTTTTTGGCTAATGCTCCATCCGCTTGCGGTGGGGTAGTCAAAATTTAGGATCTTTTTTACTACTAATCTACTTAAGAATCACTTTCTTCTCTGTAAATTGAAATCCTGCTTCTAAAAATGCAACCATTTTAGACCATTCTGATGCACCGAAACTATTATTTTTATAAAGTTTTGATGTCTTTACATTGATAACATTGCCTACTTGTTCTGCGGTACTTACAAATTCTCCAATTTCATTTACAACACTCATATTTAATCCATCTAGACCTTTAGCAACTTTGCCTTCTGGGAGTGTTATACTTATATTGTATTCTATTTTTCTTGGAGTAGAGTAGTTGATGTCTATAGTTCTTTCTTTAGCCTCTTTTTCAGTCCATTCTATTTGCTGTCCGATTAACTTACCGATTTTGAAAATTAAGTTCGGTCCTGCTTTGTTTACATATGCGTCAGAAGTGAAATCAAATTTAAAATGTAGGGTGTTATCTTTTGCTCCATACCTGAACTAATTATCAGTTAAATAAACTTATCTACTTGTCTATTTATGTGAGGATGTCCAATATGATAATCGCAATATTTAATAGCAGTTTTGAAACTGTTATGCATATTAAATGTTGCTTATTCTATTACAGTTATTCGTTAAATCACTCCTAGTCTTTAACTTTAAGAAGTGAGCACTTTGATTCGCAATTGGATAAAAAGGTATTAAATATTGTTTGGTTAAAAAGAGATCTTCGAATGCAAGATCACGAACCTTTAGCAAGAGCTGAAAAGGATAACATTCCGTATATTATCATTTTTTGTTTTGAGCCTAAGCTTATTGAGTATCAGGATACAAGCCTTAGGCATTTGCAATTCATTTTTCATTCTATTTTATCAATCAATACGTTGTTAAAAAAGTTTAATCGGAAAGTTGAAATATTCCACGCGGATGCAATTGATGTGTTTACATTTCTGAATAGTAAGTTTCAAATAAATAAAATTTTCAGTCATCAAGAAAGTGGAACAAAAATCACTTGGGATCGCGATAAAGAGGTCCAAATATTTTGCAATGAGAATAATATTAATTGGCAAGAAGTCCAACGAGATGGTATTATTAGAGGTATTAAAAGATGGCATGCTACAATGCATCGGCCAATAATTAGAAATAAATTTTCTGATGCTTATTTAGAGTCAATTGTGCATCCATTCAAATTATCAATTGATTTTAAAAATCAACTTGAAGAATATCCAAGTCAATACCAGCCTGCAGGAGAATATAATGCCTGGCGATATCTTAGATCGTTTGCTGATGGAAGGGGGTTTAAATATCAACGAAATATCTCAAAACCTTCTGAAAGTAGATTGTCGTGCAGTAGAATGTCGCCATATCTTGCTTGGGGTAATATTAGTATCAAACAGGTATTCCAATATGTTGGGACGCATCCAAACGGAACCAGAAATGATCATGCCTTCTCTAGCATGCTGACAAGACTGCATTGGCATTGTCATTTTATTCAGAAATTTGAGGTAGAGTGCACATATGAGACCCTTTGTATTAATCGAGGTTATGAACTACTGGAGCATATAAAAAATGAAACTTATGTAAAGGCTTGGCAAGCTGGGATGACTGGATATCCTTTAATTGATGCTTGCATGCGTGCGGTGGCTCATACAGGATGGATTAATTTCAGAATGCGAGCAATGGTTGTCTCTTTTTTAACTTTAAATCTTGATCAAGATTGGAGAGATGGTGTTTATCATTTGGCTCAGCAGTTTTTGGATTACGAGCCAGGAATTCATTATCCTCAGTTCCAAATGCAATCGGGTACAACTGGTGTAAATACCATACGTCAGTATAATCCTGTAAAGAACTCTGAAAAGCACGATCCAGAGGGACTTTTTATTAAGAAATGGGTGCCTGAACTCGCAAATGTTCCAACAGTGTGTATTCATGAACCGTGGAAGATGACTTCTATGGAACAGATTTTTTGTAAGGTGATAATAGGCGAAGACTATCCTATGCCTATCGTAAATCTTCAAAATAGTGCACGTGTAGCTAGAGATAAGATCTGGAAACATAGAGAGCATCCTGCAGTTAAAGAAGATAGAGTAAGAATACTAGAAACACACGTTCGTAAAACGAATAGAAAAAGATAAAATGAAGTATACAAAACATGATATAGCTAAGCTAGATAGAATTTCTCGACTCAAAATCATCAATTCAGTAACAGGAATCAAGCCTGCCAATTTAGTCGGTACAGTAAATGAGAAAGGTCAGGCCAACCTTGCTATATTTAGTTCTGTCATTCACCTGGGCAGCAATCCTGCATTATTAGGATTTATTTCTAGACCTCTAACGGCCGATGTTGGTCATACCTTTCACAACATACAAGCTAATGGAAGCTATACGATCAATCATATCCACCCTGGATTTATCGAAAATGCCCATTATACTTCTGCAAAGTTTGATGAAGATGTCTCAGAATTCGAGCGATGTAATCTGACAGAAGAATATATAGATGATTTCCAGACCCCGTTTGTGGCAGAAAGCCAATTTAAGATGGGCATGCGATTCATAGAAGCCATCAATATAAAACTGAACGGAACTGTTATGGTGATTGGTGAAATAGAACATCTTATCATTCCTGATGCTGCAATGATAGATGGAGATATCGATCTGGAAGCTAGCAATGGAGTAGGGATTTCTGGTCTTAATAGTTACTACGGTCTTAAGAGACTGGATAGTTTTCCTTACGCACGAGTTGATGAAGTTCCTGAATTTAAGCTATGAAGAAAGGTGATCTACCGCAAAAGATTTGTGTAGTCTGCGACCGTCCTTTTGCATGGAGAAAGAAGTGGAAAAAAGTTTGGGATGATGTCAAGTACTGCAGCAAACGATGTAGAGGTAATAGTAAGTCCAAGATTGATAAGAGTGAATAGTGTGCGTGACAATAGGAGTGACGGAACTTAGAGAGAGCAAGAATCCAATAGAAAAACTAAAAATCAAATGAAAAGTATCAATCTTATATTCCCACATCAATTATTTGAAGACTCGCCATTGAAGTCTGTGGATTGCCCATTTTATATTGTCGAGGAGTTTTTGTTTTTCAGGCAATTTCCATTTCACAAACAGAAAATTGCCTTTCATAGAGCCACTATGAAGTTCTATGCTGACTATTTAATAAATCAGAATTTAGAAGTAAATTATATTGAAGCCACTGAATTCACATCAGATGTGCGAAAGCTAATACCACATCTGAAAAGTCTTGGTATAGAACATATTAACTACATTGATCCAACTGATAATTGGTTGCAAAGAAGATTGGATCAAGGATGTGCAGATAGCGGTATATCTTATAAAGTATTCGATTCTCCACTTTTTTTAAACACGAAGGAGGAAAATACAAACTTCTTTAGGTCAGATAAAAAGAAATATCATCAATCAACTTTCTATTCAAACCAGCGAAAAAAACTAAACATACTGATGGATGCCGATGGTAAACCAACTGGAGGCAAATGGACTTTCGATGCTGAGAATAGAAAGAAGTATCCCGCCAAGAAGACACCACCTGCAATCCAATTTCCAGATATTGATGACTACTACTTAGAAGCCAAACAGTATGTAGGATCCCATTTTTCGGATCACCTAGGTAACTTAACTGAGTATCCACTCTATCCTACCAATTATAAATCGACCAAAGCATGGCTCAACCAGTTTTTTGAGCAACGGTTTATGGAATTTGGCACTTATGAAGACGCGATTGTTGCAGAGAATTCAATCTTAAACCACAGTGTACTTACACCTATGCTCAATGTCGGGCTGATTACTCCAAAAGAGATCATTGAATCTTGTTTGCGCTATGCAGAGGAACATCAGATCCCTATCAACTCTACGGAAGGTTTTGTTCGACAGATCATTGGTTGGAGAGAATTTATTAGAGGTGTATATGAATCAAGGGGAAGCGAAGAAAGAACTACCAATTTTTGGAAATTCACAAAAAAAATCCCAGCTTCTTTCTATGATGGCACAACGGGAATACCACCCATAGATAAGACGATCAAAAAAGTATTAAGAACGGGTTACTGTCATCACATAGAGCGACTTATGGTTCTAGGTAATTTTATGATGTTATGCGAGTTTGATCCAGACGAAGTATACAGATGGTTTATGGAACTGTTCATCGATGCATACGATTGGGTGATGGTAACGAATATTTATGGCATGAGTCAGTTTGCTGACGGTGGACTTATGGCAACTAAACCTTACATAAGTGGCAGTAACTACTTGATGAAAATGAGCAATTACAAAAAAGGAGAATGGCAAGCCACATGGGACGGGCTATTTTGGCGATTTATGGATGCCCACAGAGACTTCTTTCTTTCTAATCCAAGGTTAGGAATGCTGGTCAGGATGTTTGATAAGATGCCAGAAGAGAAGCGAGAAACACATTTAGTAAATGCAGAGAAGTATCTAAAGAAAGTCCGGTAGTTCGGGCAGTTGTAGCTGGTGTCTTTTGCTTTAGTACAATTTTCTTGGGTTAATATTCCAAAATGCGGTAATTGATTCTTTGAGAATTTAGAGATGTGGCATTTTGTAATCGAACAATTAATTGCCAATTGAATATGATGTTATTCCTAATGCTCACTAAACCTCATCATACCCAAGCCGTTGCGTCCGACTCTTATCAACTAACACTCGATTGTAATCCCCGGATTCTACCCAGTGAATAATCTCTTGGGCTCTGGCAATCGCCCACAGATTATTTCCATATAGGAATCGCATAAACTTGTCAAAAGTCTTCTCGGTAAACCCTTCGAAAGCGCGTGCCTGCTCATCCAACTCTGCTATATCAAAAGTCGCCCAATATTTTTCTGGAAGCCCCGCTAATTTGGTGAACAATTGTTTGGTAACATGCACATCTTGACAGACTAAAAGTCCACCTCTATCCGCAGTATATTCTGCCATCTGTGCCCAGTGAAATAACGCATACTTAAGACCAGAAGATAATACACCACTTAATCCAAGTGTAATGCCTGAAAGAGCATCCATTAATTCTGGAAATATAAAACCAATCTCCTGGTAAAGAATGTGATGACACTTAATCTGCGCAACTTCCCTGCCGATCATAAAGAGCAACTCCTTTTCGGATAATTTGTCCAGACACTCTGTAGATATGGCTATCATAGGTCTATCCACCCCAAGGGTTGTAACTTCAAATTGTTCTGATCGATGAACATACAACTCGGGCACTTCAGCCACACCTAGTATATTACAAGCCGTCTCCGTCAAACTAAATAAATCTGGAAAGGATTTCGGGGACAATTTGAGACTACTGCCAGTATATTGAAGTTTGATGATATTCTCTATCCCCATATCATAGAACTTCTTTACGACTCGCTCTAGTCCTTTAGTATTTTTTAATGCTCTCAAGGACTTTTCCTCTTTGGGATGTTGGAAGTCGGTAGGAGAGAGGTTGAATAGTTTGTGGGGGTTCATTTGTTACTGTGTTTTGTTATTCGATTTACTTCATTATCAAAATCACTCACAAATAATCGATCTTGAATAATCCTATATTTCTCAAACTCTGTTTCGGCTTTTACTTTTGCTAATTGTGCAGATATTTTGCCACCATCTTTTAAAATCTCTCTTTCATCAAACTCTAAAAATGCATCTATCCTAGTCGCCCAATCTTGCATGGTCATAGGAATTTTTCTTTGTGCTCTATTCTCTGCCAAGTCCAGGAAAGCATTGACAATACGCCCTAGAGATTCTAATTCAGCCTTGTTTAGATAGTTTTTTGCAATCGACACATCTGTTTTAATGATTTTTCCATCAGGTGAATTTTTCCAAGAAGTTAAGCCCATTTTATCTTTAGTACTATCTACTCTCTCATGAATAAGTGCTGCTGCGGTATGACCATGAATTCCAAAATGAAGCTTGTTTTGGACTTTGGCGAAAAATGCCTTCGTAGTTACGGCATCTCTATTGTAATCAAGACTTGTAGCATAGATGTCAGTTATCTTCTGATAAAACTTTCGTTCACTTAACCGTATTTCACGGACTTCAGCAAGTAATTCTTCAAAGTAATTTTCATTTATAAACGAACCATTTTCTAAGCGCTTTTTATCTAATACAAAACCTTTTATAGCGAAGTCTTTTAGGATTTTAGTAGCCCATTGTCTGAACTGAGTAGCTCGTATGGAATTTACTCTATATCCTACAGAAATAATGGCTTCAAGGTTGTAAAATGAAATGCTTCTATTAACTTCTCGATTTCCTTCAACTTGAACTATCCTGAATTTCCGGATAGTTGCATCTTCAATAAGTTCGTCTTGTTTGTATATGTTTTTTAAGTGTTCGTTTATTGTTCGAACGTCTACTTCAAATAGTGTAGCCATTAGCTTCTGAGACAGCCATATGGTTTCATCTTCATACCGTGCCTCAATAGTATTATCACCTGCCTGCGCAGTAAAAATCAAAAATTCAGCCGTGCTATTTCTTATTAGTTTATTGTGTGCCATAGATATTCAAAGATACGAAATGTAGGTTTGAAATGGACATTTAATAAACCTTTGCTCATGTTAAGCTTAGTTAATATCCCTTCACAATTCTTTCGACAACTTGCTTTCCAGAAACCAAACTTTTTATTTCAAGTAAATAGGTTCCTTGTGGTATCTGTTGGATTGCAATTCTGGTCTGATTAGTTGTGCTAATAATAAGTTTTCCTTTTAAGTCATATAGTTTAGCAGTGTACTTGAGGTCTCCTGAAATATCAATATTTATGATGTCTACTACTGGATTCGGATAGATATTAATAGTAACATTTGCTAGCTCATGCGTTGAAGAAACTAAGTCCATTCCATCACAATCTTCATCTATTCCATTATTTGGGATCTCCTCGGCGTCTGGGTTGATATTCGAGTTGTTATCATCACAATCTACATCATTGAAGAACCCATCTTGGTCTAAGTCATCGTCTGGCGTTTCAGCATTGCAATCATCGTCTATACCGTTGTAAGGTTCTTCAGTCTGGTCTGTATTAATGTTTGGGTCATTATCATCACAATCTACATCATTCAAGAATCCATCTTGATCTAAATCATTATCGAGCGTTTCAGCATTGCAATCGTCATCTATACCGTTGTAAGGTTCTTCAGTCTGGCCAGGATTGATGTTTACATCATTGTCATCACAGTCTACATAGGAATTAAATCCATCCTCATCTAAATCAACAAGCGAATTACAATTCGGTGCGGCTCCCTCTAAATACATCAGATTCCAAGCGGTTTCATAACCAATTTTGTGAGCCATCCATGTACGCCATTGATCTGAAGTTTGGTCCGAAGGTTCTTCTCCCATAGCACAATTTCCCGTGAGTGAAGTAAACATAAATGCTCCTACCGCTTTGTCAAGATCACGATGCATGTGCCAAGAGTCCCTATATGCCGATATACTTGGTGATGCTTCTTTCATCTGTGCAAATAAAGTACGTATCGGAATTGCTCTTGCGTATGGAAGTTCAGATTGATCGACCATGTATTGGGCAACGCCTAGGTCAGTGTCATTGATAGTACCACTTTGTCTTCTATCTAGACCATATAACATAGATACATCCCCATGGTTTCCATGATCCTGCATCGGGAATCCAAAGGAAAAATCAAACAATGCTGGATCGATTTTGTATCTTTTGTTGGGCTCAAAATTCGTATTTGCTCGCCCATAGTTGAAATTAATAGGAGAAGTCCCTCCATTTTGCAGGGATTCTGGAGCCTGATCGAAAACCCAAGTCAAACCTGCTTTGATGCCATTTTCCGAACTTGATCCTGTATGATTATAATTCAGCACATCATCGCTTATATTACAACTACTGAAGGGAGATATGAACGTTCGAATACCTGAGTAATGGACTTGGTCTTTTTCATCGATTACAGTATATAAGGCTATGTCTGCCAGTTCATCGTCGTAGATGTACTCAGAGGTCGAAGCACTCTGATTATAAATATGCGAATAGATACTTGCTGCAGTCAGATAAGCCCCGTTCGGAGTAGGGTGGATGCTTGCCAAATCCTTTTTATCTTCTGGCAATGCCAGCCAAGCAAGGCCGGAAGGAATAGTCGGCAATTGAACTTTCGCACCATCAGCTGTACGGTAAGTGAATTCCTCGAAATGCTCTGTCGATGCACCAGATGATTCATTCCTAGGCCACATCATAAGCAACAGCGGTTGGGCATCACCTTCCGCGACCTTTGCGGCTACTTTATTTACTCCAAGTGAATAATAACCCGGTGTCGTAGAAATAATACCTGGATCCGCTCCAATAACAACATAATCCCAGTCAACGTCACCATTCCCACTCAAATTATCCATTCGAGCTTCAAGGCCTTCAGGCCAGTAATAATATTGAGCAAGCGAATGACTGTGGTGCGTCCAATTATATTCATCTCCGCCACCACCTAAACCCAACGTTACTGTCTTACTCATATGAATATCTTCCGCCACAACATTCACATCGACAGTGATAGATGCATCAGCAGATAGGATGCTTTGCAATTCTTCAGCGATCTGGTCAGGAGAGAAAGCCTCTCCACCGTCGATCGAGCTATTCGTTCCGATTACTAAAATATTTAGAATGTCATCGTTATTTAGTGGGTTACAATCACTATTCACATCAGGATACATTTCAAAAGAGTTCGCCAAGTCTATTATCGTTTGAATTTGATCCGTATCCGTACAGATTTCTGCCAAGTTTGGATTAAAACGGAAATCTATATTCACTTCCCCATAATAATTTTCAAAAGCAAGTATTCCGTTTTTTATATTCAAGAACTCTAAGTTATTACCATGACAATATATAGAAGTCAATTTTTTGTTTGCCGAGATATCTAAAGTAGTAAAGTTGTTATTGGCAGCACCTAAATTCTCAAGGTTGACATTTTGGGTGAGATCAATTTCCGAGAAATTACAATTCCAAATATTTATCCATTCCAACAGTGGATTATTTGAAAAGTCGACATTTGACAGGTTGTTATCTTCTATATTTATACGTTTTAGTTTTGTGTTTTGAGAAATATCAAGACTAGTGAATTCATTCTCCCTCATGAATAGAGATTCGAGATTCGTGAATGCTTCTAATCCCGTCATATCCGAGATGGCTGCGTAAGAGAGGCTGATTGTACTGACATCTAGCGCTTCCTCAACTTGGATTTCTCCATCATCATCGACATCAACTCCTGCTGCTATCAGTCCTTGCTTGAAATTAGTATCAGGAATGTTTACATTCTGAGCAAAAGATGATATTTGGAATAAAAATATATAGGCAGTAAAGAGAAGGATTTGTTTTTTCATGTGTTGTTTTCTTGTTGTTTCAATTGGGGGCTGTGATCTTCTCAATTGATGGTCCTAAGGTATTTATTAATAATTGGATGATTAGAAGGAATATGAGGAAAAGTGGGTCTTGCCCTCATCTAATCAAACTTATCACGGTACTTCTTATTCTTCAAACGATGAAACTTCAATCTAGTCTCTCCAAAGTTGATGAGCAGACCTATCTCTAAGTTGTATGCTTCTAAGTAATTAATTGCTTGTGCAAGATGTGCAGGTTCTAATACAGTACGCGCTTTGATCTCTACACTAATCTTATCTTCAATCAAAAAGTCAACTCTCCGTGTACCAACCCGTATATCTTTATAGTTGACAGGCATCACAAATTCTTGTTCATGGTTTATTTTCCTCAGATCCAACTCATAAGATAGAGCACGCTGATATATCACTTCTTGAAACCCATTGCCCAGAAAAGAATGAACCTCCATAGCCGCGGCAATGATTTGACTGGTTAGCTCTGAATACTTGTATTGTTCGTTTATCATGGGAACAAAATAATCAAAAAAAAATAACTGTGATGGGTGTGATTATTGTGAAAACATGATTGATGATGTTGTCTCTTTTCATCATGCCCTCACACAAATCAAATAAATCACAGTTCAGACACTCTTTTATCATGCATTAACAATACCCACAAATTCACCAACTACATTAAAGTTACGATTCTCAAAATCTTCTTGGGTTAATACGATATCTTCATATGAGGGATCGTAAGAATTTGGTTTTAACAGAATTGATTCATGACGCCAACCTTCTTCAGTTATAGACTTAGAGCTAGTATAAGTTTTTACTGTAAAGTGAGAGTTTAAGTCTCGATCTTGCCGATCAAACATTTCTATCAATAGAATTTTACCACTTCTAGAGCCAGTAACAGGGTGTTTGAAAATACAAATTGAGCCATTAGGTATTCTGCGATTCATTGATTCGCCAATGACTTTAAAAGCAAAGTAGTCTTCCCGAGCATATTTCTCCTCAACAGCAATCATTTCGAATTCACGAGAAGTTTGTAATTCACTGAATGTTCCTGCAGCTGCATATAAATTGAATAAAGGTATTGTGAATGTTGAATGGGTAATTGTGTGCTCTTTTGAGATTAAATCGGGTTTTGTCACTTGATCTACTATTAATTCCTTCTGCTTTCTTTCAGTAATATAATCGTATAAATTATCTTCCACAGGTTGCTCTAATTGGAACTTAAAATGAACAACAGGCTTTTTTGAATCAGGCATGACTCCCTGTTCTATTGAACCCTTAACTATAGAAACATCACCCATATAATAAAAATCTGATCCTTCTGAATCTTCCTTTTTTACAAAAAGAAGGATACGTTCTGAGTCAATCACTTGCTTTATTTCATTACTGTCGATTCGTCTATTTGATCGAGATTCCCACGCAAAAGTTGAAGGTGTTATAAAATGATCATTATATTTTATCGTATCTTCTATATCTTCGGATTTGTTGTAAGTGACAAAGCATGGAGTGATACCATTTTTAGTTCTATAGCCGTATAAAGTGCTACTTATATCAGTATCCCAATCTAATAATCTACAGACATCTTTACGACTATATTTATTGTAAAGTATCAATCCGTTTCTATAATAATCCTCGTTATAGGATTTTTCAAAAGCCTTGATGGAATAATTAATGGAATCAAGTAGAAAGTTCTTAAAAGAATCAATTTTAAGTTTGGTTGAAAAGTCAGGGTGTAATTTAAGTTTTGCATTCCTTAGAATAATAACATTTGTAACCTTCCCCAAGTTAGGACAGGTGTTAAGTTAAAAATATCCATTTAAA
>CAXBGT010000038.1:0-31365 GCA_963975265.1 uncultured Saprospirales bacterium | reverse complement strand
AAGTACCTACTTAGGTTACAGATTAAAAATTCCGTAGTCTCCTCACATTATTTATATTTTCTTTACTTTCACTCTAACCTCTTCTCACAAACCCATATTCTTCGAGCGAATTTCCTTTTCCCTCTCTTACTAACGCTGCAATGATCAGAAATCCTGAATCCTATTTTGGTAATAAAGTTGGCTATATCTGAGGTAGATACGATAACAAGCCGATCTGTAATTTGTGCTGCTGATTCAATAATGTGCAATACATCACTTTCAGTTGCACAGCTTACCAAATTGTATGGTAGATCAATAATAGCAGCATCGTATCTTTTGCGAATGTCCTTTATATCGGAGCGATACACATTTGCACTATAATTGAAATGGGCAAGATTTTCTCGGGCATTTCTACAAATTTTCCAGTTAATCTCACAACCTTCAATCTTAAATCCTGCAAAACATGCCTCTAACATTATTGTACCAACACCACAACATGCATCTAGTAGCTTTGTCTTGTTGTTCCCTTTTGCAGCAATATTGACAAGCGCTTTAGCGATATTTATACTTATAGAGTTACTATATGAACATGGTTTATTATTGTGTTTATGCCAGTCAACATTGTTCTTAATCAAAACTCCAAAGTACCAAACACTTTCGTAGCAGCACAAAGCAAAAGTTGTCGTTGGTTTATAGTAATCTGGGGTGCCTTCAATACTGTAGCCTACGTCTCTCAATTTATCAAGCCTATCTGCATATACAGTTTTATCCCCACCAAAAATTAAATATTCAACTTTAAAACCCTCACAGCAGATACTGTCCTTTTTGATTTCACTTATCAGAGTTTCGTAATCCTCAGAATATGCAACCAGGTCCAGCCTACTTTTGATAAAAGCACTATTTGAAGGCTCTGTGCTTATGTCTGAAAAAATCAATCGATTCTTTTCCTCCGTATTGAAGATATATCTCGACTCAAGCTTGCAGAGCTCCCTTTCTGTGTTGTCGTATGTGAATGAGTATATGTGTTTAGTTGTGTGCATGGTTATTTGATGATTACTTAATAATGTAAAATAATAATCTCGTAATTAGCATTAAAAGGATATCCATTTGTATAATATTCAAATGCTTTCTTTCTAGGATTTCATCCCATAGAAATTCTATTTTATGACTTCCATCTGTTTTGGATATATAAGAATTGGAAGGTAAGGGTAGAATAATCTATTCTATCTACAACCTTGGACAAATAAATATCTTGATTTTACTTAAAATTGGTTAAGAAAATGACCAATACAGATATGCACTTGTTCGAGTTTACCAGCTCATCTATTCCTCTCTCACCAATTTACCAGAATGAACTAAAAGGCCCCTTTTAGAAACTTGGAAAAAATACATACCCTTAGGAAAAGACTCCAGAGAAAGCTGTACTGACAGACCTTGTTCTAGTTCTTGCACCAAAACAGCTCTTCCCAATACATCAAAAAGGGAGATCTTATATCCATGACTGCTGGCATACTTAAAATCGAAAGTAACTTTTGATTCAAATGGATTTGGGTAAACTACTATTTCCGAGCGCTCTAATTCTTCGCCTAAGCTCGTGGACGGATCGCAAAACCCTACCATGTTATCATCCATCCACTCCAACCGATCAGTCAACCATGTTTTAAGGTAATCAAGCTCTTCGGCATAATCTTGGCCTATAAACTCATTGGGCCAAACGTAGGTACCTAAAATGGGCCACCTATTAAAATTTCTAATCCGAGCATCTTCAATTGTTGCTGCCTGTGTATCAATAAATTGAAGCAAGCTATCTGTTCTCAGTCTATTTTGCCTCAGTTCACTCCACCTACAATTAATCTGGTTTTTTATCTCCTCATCTTCCGATAAATCAACAATCCATGAGGGTCTCAAGAAAGGTAAACTTGCCCATACGTAAGACCAACCCTCTGGTCCAGGATCTTGACCGAAATCATAGTTTCCATAGGCTAGGTTAAGATCCCAAAGTGGTCCAAAATGTATCTTTCCCCCTTTATCGTCCCTCGTTTTGTACATAAAGAAGCTGAACTTATAATTGTCAATGTGCTTAAACATCTCTGTGGCAATCCAATAGTTTACAAAGGAAGGAACATCAATATATTCAGTAAAAGCTTCTGAACTGGTTGAATTGTCTACCGCTTCTTCAAATAGTGTTATATGGTCTTCTAAATAAGTCTTTTGCTGTGATAAGAGCTCATCATAATTAGGATCTCGATAACGATAGAATGGCTTATTGTTATAGGGTGATGCCCAGCCTGTCAATGGCCCATCTTCTTCTCGATCGACAGAAAAAATATAACCACCCGTTAGGTCTACCCCCGTCGTATCCGTCACTTTCAGCTTGGAGATGTCCACCCTATTTTTATCCCGTTTGATCTTCTCCATCAAAACATATAGCCCTTTATATTCACCATCAATGACAAGCTCACACCATCTAGTCCGAGAGGCATATTCTCCCGTCAGTCGACCAATATGAAATGAAAGCACATTACGCATCAGGCTTTTGTCAGAATAAGGTCCATAGAGGATCCAATCATTTTCTTTAGGTAAACCTAACAGAGAAACGTTATTGTTTTCTCCGTCTGCTAAGCGGGTTTCAAAGCCATAGTTCTTTTTGGGAAAGTTCTGCGAAGAGGATCCCCTTATCTCAACCCCTATTTTTCCATTGTAGCCATTATAACTATCAGTAAGCAAATTTAGATTTCCGTCCCCATTGTCAATCACCCCAAGCGATGCAACGATTTTTGGTTCATCCACAATCGCCTGACCTTCGGTATTTATCACAAAAATCGGTATGTTGGATGATGTAAAAGGTTCCGTAAACCAACTCGGTACAGGTTGATAATTGTCTGAACTATCTGTAATACCAGCTAACAAAAATATCAGAGATGAGAGATCGGATGAACCAAGGCCGTCATTATGCACTTTTACGGCCAAGATATTATTTCCGTTATTCAATAAGGTCTTAGCTATTGGAAAAGCCTCTGGAAGCCCCCCTTGATAGAGTAATGCTTCACGATCATCATCTACTGGATCGTTATAAACGGGTGCTACACCTGCGATTCCAATATTAGCTCTACAAATCTCAACACCGTTGAGATAGGCTACAAATGCATCATCATAATCTGCATAAAGAGAGAGCAAAGCAATTAAAGAGGTATCAATAATCTCAAATTGCCTTCGCAGATAAACCGAATGTGCTGGACTAATAATAGTTTCATCATCGCCATCTCCATAACCTATTCCACCCTTCCCTGTCAGCCAAGAATTATCATCAAAAGCTAGCTGCATCCAAGATTGTGATGGTTCAGAATCTCCAACTTGATACTTCCACTCATTTTCTGCTACTACAACAGCTTCCCAATGGTCAAAAGACTGGCTACTCCCTATAAATGGACAGACTAAAATCAATAATATAAGCACTTCTAACCCGATATATTTTCTCACTTTCATAAACTACCAATTCTGCCCTACCTGTCGCACATATTAAAGTAAGATCCTTATTTATTGCGTTGAAGGATTCACCATCGCTTTTGATAAACCTACGTTATCAGCGTTGATTATTTCCACCTAAATCACAAATATAGTTTAATACTCAAACACAATTGATACTGTACAGTGTGAACAACATCGTCATTTGCTAGTGGCTGCTATCTTTTTAATTAAATTTGGCTTTTTCAAAAATCATCCCATTGTATTTATAAATTCCATCACTTCGAGTTCCAAACCAAAGATCTCCTTTATTATCTTTGTAGACTGAAGAAGGTGAAATATCACTTTTTCCATCATTGATAAAGAATTGTACTAATTCTTGCCCATTATTTTTCCAAACTCCATCATTATTTACCATCCACAAGATTCCTTTATTATCCAGAACCATAGACATGAAGTATAGGACTTCTTCATTTTTATCTATTACTCCCTTTTCTCTCTTATAATTTAATAGTGTAAGTTGCTTATCATTACTGTTGCTATCAGGGAGTATTTTGTATTTATAGTTTGTGTTACAAATCCAAAAGCAACCTTCTTTGTCTTCAATAATTGAACGAATTCCAAAAGCTCCTCCTTCGGGTGTAGTTCCTAAATGTTCTTCATGCATCCATCTTATTTGATTTCCGTCAAATTGATAAACTCCTAAATCGGCGGTACCAAACCAAATATTTCCTTTACTGTCTTTATACATGGAAAATATGCTATAAGGGTTGTAGGAAATATTGGGGTATTTTGCATAAAAATTATCTTCGATTTTACTTTTGGGAAATTCTAAATGAAATAAGTTCTTACCATCAAATCTATACGGTCCTTTTTTATCCCATCCAATTCTAAACCATAAATCATCTTGTTCTGATTTCCAGATGTTGTTTTTAGCATGGCCTTTAATTACTTCCAAAGTTTTAAACTGCTGCCCATTAAATTTACTAACCCCTTCTGGTGTATCAAAATAAATGTTTCCTAGTTTGTCTTCTTGGATTCCTATAATTTTATTACTGATCAATCCATCCTTTAATGTGAAAAGAAGAAGTGTTTTTCCATCATATTTATAAATTTCTGTATCGTTTCCAAACCAATAATTATGATTTTTATCTTGATAAATTAAATGGGTGTTTAGAGCCAATTCACTAACAACTTCTCCTATTAAATCTTTCTGAAGTTCTGTATTTTCAGTGTTGGTTTTGCCTTGTCCTGCACACGATGAAATTATTGAAGAGATTATCAATACCAAGACTATACTTTCTGCTATTCTCATTAAATTTATTCTTTTGTCATTTTCCGCCCCTAATTCTGACTAATGTCCGCTAAGTCGTTGATTACCAATGTCCTTAATTATTGAATTTTGGCTTTGATTATGATAAAGATACTGATTCGTTAGCAAGGGAAATTAATTTGCCGGTGAAAAATTGAAAGGTTTTGTCAGGAATTTTTGGTCGCAATTATATGAAGAGTGGCGCAAACGTCCAAGTACGCCTGACTTCCGATCAAAAGAGGGTTGGCTTGGTCATTAATGTAGTCGCCACTTTCTTTTACTTTTCTTGTTCGCCTAATGTGACATTCCCCAAAGTATCAAATTTAACCTTTGTGGTCTTAAGAGAATCATTATCAAAAACCAAAATACTTTCAAGATTACCATTTTCATAGTAAGTGCTACTAATACCATTTCTTTTTCCAAGTTCATAATTCCATATGTATTCCGGCTTACCGTTTTTATAATATTCGATCCATTTTCCAATCTTTGTACTGTCGTTTAAGGTTTCCCCTTCTGATTCTAATTTTTCATCTTCATAATAGAATTTGAAATAGCCCTTGAATGCTTCACCATATGCAATGGCTTCCCGTTCCAATGTACCATCTTCTCTAAAGCATTTCGCTTTTCCTATTGATTTCCCCTTTTCCGTTTCCCATATCGCTGATAATTGACCATTCTCAAACCATGTTTTGAATACACCACTTTTTAGATTATTTATGAAATATCCATAACTACTTTTCTGTCCATTGGAGTAGAAATGAGTTCTTATATAATTACTTTTGTTAGCGCACTTAGGATATTCATGCATTAACTTAATCTTGCCGTCCTCAAAATATTCCATTACCTCTTCACAGGTATTGCTATTCACGCAAGAGAGAGTGGATAATATTATTACAAGATATAGATTTTTCATTTTTGTCTAATTGGCTACAACGGTTGTGTTTTACCTGTCGTGCCGACTTCAGGAGGCATGGTGACAGCGTGTTCTAATTGTTAACAATCGTTTTGTTTT
The DNA here is from genome assembly GCA_963975265.1 of uncultured Saprospirales bacterium. GTDB lineage: Bacteria > Bacteroidota > Bacteroidia > Chitinophagales > Saprospiraceae > CAJXUU01. The sequence goes on along the minus strand of CAXBGT010000038.1, from coordinate 25,597 downwards.
TCTAATTAATTTACTTGATTATACAAAATCTTCAACATGATATTGAATGTTTTTTGAAAAATGGCATTTCGGAAATAAATAATAAACAAAAAGGGTAAAAGACTCAATAATAGATTAACTAAAACTAGGCCTTTCCCAGGATGTTTTGATGTAAATACAGTTCTTAGAAAATTCGTAGTTTTCTTTAAGCAAATTTAGTTCATCCTCTTTTAATTCATTTAGGTCGTAGACTTTACCAATCAAATCATAAAATCCTCTTTTCATACAACTTAAATCTACTATACAAGCACTGAGTCTCTTATTATTTCTTACAATAATAGAAGTTAATACCTTCTCATTTGTGGAGTACATATTTCACAGTATATTCCGTCACCGTTTACATATCCGTTTTTAATAGTTACATACCGTGCATTTTTATTCCATTTGTATGAACTTTGTTTTAACAATCCTGTGATTATCAGGTTTTTCCAGTCGTTTATTCGGTTTTTTTGATTCAATGATGAGCTTTGATTCTAGTTGTTGGAGCTCTGCACTTTGGTTGCTATCTTTTTGGAGTTTAATGCATGAATATACTTTATTGGTGTATCGTATTCATCTGTATAAATCAATGGCTCTGCAATTGAGATAGCTTCTTTTATCTCTAAGTGTCTGTTTTTAATTAAGTTTTCATGGTCAATATCACTCAATACTATTTGATAGATAGAAGGGTTTTGTGCTGTAACCATTATACCATAAATACTATAATTGAGACCTAATCCAGCGACAATGATCATTACGATCAAGTAAAAAACAAATTTTAGATATTCAAATACTTTCATTTTTTTTGTTGAGTTCGCTTTATTACTTACTGTCTTTTAATTTTTCAATAACTTACGCACTTACCCAATAAATATCTTGAATGCCATTTCAGAAATAAAGTACAATCTTTTTTCATCTGGAGAAAGAAAGGGATCATTGAATCCATATGTGTTATTCGACAAGATGGTTTGAGGTTCACTCCACTAGTCACCTATGAGTTCCATATGTTTGATTTCAGTTCTTCCATCAAAATCTACTCCATAAGAAAAAGCTGTCCCATCTGCATTAAAAACAGAACCGAATTCCGATTCTGTCTTTTTTGAAACCAACCCTGGAGCAAATACCTCTGGAATTAATGAAGGAGGTGATTGTTGCAGATTTTTCAGATGTTCTCCTACATTTTGAGCACTAGCTATAGTAAAGGTGACTAAATACAAGAAAAGAATGTGTTTATTGATTTCATAGATGATGAATTATTACTAATTCTGACATCTTCATTTTGCTTTGTGTCTATTCTCAAATTTTTAAATCTAATATATCCTTTTCTATCTCTGTGATCAAGTAAAATAATTTTTTTTGATCCTCTTTTGTTAATCGCCTAAAGAGTTTATCCCCCTCATTTAACACCTCGAGACCTAATTCAAGTCCTTTGATTTGGTTTAATGAGTACACATTTTCTTTTTTCTTCATGACACCAATTATATACTGAATAATCTCCTTTATTTTCTCCACTTGCTCTCTATCATGTAAGATTTCAAATAAGGATTGGGAAGTTTCAATAAACTGTTCTACCTCGTTGATAGGCAGCGATTTGATAAGAATTTCCATTTTTGATATATCATATGGAGGCCCTATCTTATTTTTCATGGCTTCACCAACAAAATTATTTTCAAATCCTGATGCGGCTCTGAATGATTTCATGGCTTTAAGTCCCGAGTTTAATATTTTGGGTAAATGCCTTCCATAAATAAAGATGAGTTTGGTAGCATCAAGTGCTACTCCTAATAGTTTTTTCGGGTGCTTAATATAATGATCAAGACTTTCAAATGCTTCGTTTAATTCAGCTCGTTTATTGTATTCAGGATACATATAATCCAAGAAGTAATTCCTAAGTTGATTTACGGTCTCCTCATTTATAGATTCAGGAATTTCATACTTGTCCTTGATATTTTGGTATTGATATCTTTCGTAAATAGTAGTTCGATATCCTTCAATGATTGCATGTAAAATATTCTCTCTGTTCATCTTATTGTATTATAAGGTCTTCTTCTTAATTGAATCACAAACATTTAATTATGTCTCCTACTATTATTTTACATTCTGAAAGTTTCATTTATTACTATCACCTTCTCTTGACTAAATTTTTGAACTTTCAAATTTGCATCTATGGACCAATTACTGTCAGAATTCTTAGTTCCAATTATTACACCAGATATTGTTTGCAATGCAATGCCACATTCACTATAAATACATTTGGAGTTTTCGAACTCCTGAATACCACTTATTTCAAAAGCATTTAGATCCGCATCAATCTCAAAGAGAATTCTAAGCTCCAGTTCATCATCATCTATATTGAAATTATTTTCTAAAAAGTGCCTATAAACGAAGACAACATTTGAGCCATCTTGTATCGCATAACCAACATTTTGACTGGTTATATTACCCATTTTATTGATAAACAATTCCCCTTTTTTGATATCGTAAAAAAACTGTTCTTCCTCCGTCGTTCCAAATTCAGGACTAAAACAAGAATTTAAATCAATTGGGCTTGAAGTCCTATCTGGCTCATCATCACAGCCTAAAATAAACACGACGCCTATCAATAAAACTAATATTTTTTTCATGTATCTATGTTTTAGTATTACTAACGCTAGACAGAGACAGATCGTAGATTATTTGTGAACGGGTTCAACTGAATGTAGCATCCCTGCTCCTTGTGCTACATTAAGCTACCCATGGCTTACGTTTTCTTTCGCTTATTAACTACTAATGTTGCATTTTAATGATCAGTCCCTACCTTAAGTTCCTCCACAGCCAGATAACCTAATTGATAAACTGAACGAAAGGTATATTTTCTAACAATTAAATGATCTTTTGCTCTTAACCTTTCCTATGCTTTAATGCATCATCAACTGTAGGGACAAAGTGACCTTTACCTCCTGCTCGATCGTCGTTGAAGGTAGTCGGGATACTATCTGCGAGTGATCGATCATTCCATGACAGATGTTGAGTTCCGTCGTCTCTTTGTTCCATCGTGATGCATTCTTCTACTGGGCAAACCAAGGAACATAAATTACAACCCACACAATTTTCATCTATTATTTCTGGGATTCGATTGCCATTAGTTTCAGGTATTCTGATAGCTTGATGGGCACCGTCGTCGCATGCAATATAACAAAGTTCACAACCTATGCATTTGTCATTATCTATGCTTGCTACAACCTTATGCTTCAGATTTAGGTGTTTCCATTCGGTTACATTTGGTAAAGCTTTTCCTTTGAAGTCATAGATGGTTTCATAGCCTTTATCAATCATAAACTGCTCTAAACCTGCCTTCATCTCACGAACGATTCCGAATCCATAATGCATGACCGCTGTACATACCTGAACTGATTCTGCACCCAACAAAATAAATTCAACCGCATCTCGCCAAGTCTCTATGCCTCCAATACCTGATACAGGGATGTTTTTGATTTCAGGGTGTTGTGTAAGTTCTTTTACCATTTCCAAAGCGATAGGCTTCACAGCTGGACCACAGTATCCACCATTGGTCCCTTTACCATCAACCACAGGATAAGGAGCATAAGTGTCTAAATCAATTCCTATTATGCTTTTGATGGTGTTTATAAGGGAGATCGCATTTGTCCCTCCTCTAGCAGCTGCAAGTCCAGGGTCCACGATGTGAGAAATGTTAGGTGTAAGTTTTGTAATCACCGGTATGTTGGCAACTTCCATTACCCATTCAACGATAGTCTGTAATACTGCTGGCTCTTGACCTACCGCCGATCCCATTCCTCGTTCACACATGCCATGAGGACATCCAAAATTCAGTTCGATTCCGTCTGCACCAGCATTTTCTACATCCTTTATAATTTGATACCATTCTTCTTTTGTCTCCACCATAAGAGAGGCGATCACGGCATGATCAGGAAAGTACTTTTTGACTTCCTCAATTTCTTTAAGATTATCTGCCAGTGGTCGATCAGTAATCAATTCTATGTTATTAAATCCGGCCATTCGGGAGCCTCCATAATTCATTGCGCCATATCTACTGGATACATTAATTACTGGTACACCTAACGTTTTCCAGACAGCCCCACCCCAACCTGCATCAAATGCCTTCATAACCTGATATCCAGAGTTAGTCGGTGGTGCTGATGCTAGCCAAAATGGATTAGGTGCTTTTATTCCTGCAAAGTTTATACTTAGATTTGGCATATTTTCTATTTTCAGATTTCCATATATTATTTAAAAACTAGCGATTCCCACAAACATTATTCTGCATTAAGCCAGTTTTCTATTCCGAGTGCCGCCATTTTTCCTTCATAAGCAGCATTGACTATTTCAGCTCCTCCATTGACTGCATCACCTCCTGCAAAATATTTAGGATTGGTACATTGGAAGCTTTTTTCGTTGACTACAATTCTACTTCTGTTATCCAATTCTAAGTCATCAATCAAATTGAGGAAATGTTTTTGTTTGGCCTGACCAGTAGCCTTAATCACCAAATCAGCATCCACTGTGTATTCACTTCCGACTATGTTTTCCAATTTTCCACTTACTGATTGCGTCTTGATAAATTGAACGCCTGTAGCAGTTTCATCGCCTACGATTTTAACGGGTTGAGCATTAAATAAACTGTCTACACCAGCACTGATAGCGAACTTATATTCAAAACTGTAACCGCCCATATCTTCTTTTGATCTTCTATAAGCAAGTACGACAGATTCTGCACCTAACCTTGCAGATTGTGAGGCAGCGTCCATGGCAGTATTTCCACCACCAATCACTATTACACGTTTAGGCACTTTCAATTGATGATGCTTCATACGAAGTTCTTCAATAAACTCAACCGCTCCAATTACATTTGCTTTATCTTCTCCAGGCAGTCCAATGTGAGCAGTCGCCCCTATTCCGACTCCTAAAAAGATAGCGTCATACTCTTGCTCTAGTTTGGCTAATTGTTCTTTATTCTCAATGGCATGGTCGCAGATAAAATTTAAACCCAGTTGTTTTTCAAGATAATTGATCTCATCCTCGACCTCCTGATTGGTAATTTTATAAGCTGCGATTCCGTGTAAGGTTAAACCTGATGGTTTCGATTTAGCTTCAAAAATATCTACTTCGTAACCCATCGTTCGCAATTCACATGCACAAGCAATCCCGGCTCCTCCTGAACCAATGACTGCCACTTTCCGTCCATTGGCAGGACCTACAGAAAATAACTTCTTATCTTTTTTAATAGCATCAGAACTTGCAAAATTTTGCAACCGTCCAATTTGAATCGGAGGCAAGTCTTGATGATTGAACACACAAGCACCTTCGCATAACTCGCTAGTTGGACAAACTTTACCACAAGCATTTCCAAGCCAATTCGATTCGAAAATAGTACGGGCTGATCCAGTCAAGTTTCCAGAATTTATCTGTTTGATGAACAGTGGAATGTCAATCCCAGTAGGACAGGCTTGTATGCACGGGGCATCGTAGCAAAACAGACATTTCGAACTTTCAAAATGCGCCTCTGTATCGTTCATCAGCGGTTTCTTTTGAGCGAAATTATGATCAAACTCTATTTCCGATGTGGGTCTTTTGTATTCTGACATTTATTAAGTTTTGAATGAGGATTACAATTCTGTCAATTTACCATAAGTTTCAGGTCGTCGATCTCTGAAAAATTGCCATGTTGATCTGACTTCCTCTATAAGGTCTAAATCAAACTCAGCAATTAGCAATTCATCATCATATTCAGATGCTTGAGAAAATATTTTGCCTCGTGGATCAACGAAATATGAAGTACCATAAAATCTACCAAGGTCCCAAGGTTTCTCTTCTCCTACCCTATTGATACATCCCATAAAATAACCATTGGCAGCAGCATGAGCAGGTTGCTCTAATTGCCAAAGATATTGAGATAAGCCTGCCACCGTAGCCGATGGATTATACACAATCTCCGCGCCATTCAATCCTAGGATACGAGCGCCATCAGGAAAATGTCTATCATAACATATATAAACACCGATCTTAGCATACTTTGTTTGAAAAACGGGATACCCTAGATTACCTGGCTTGAAAAAGAATTTCTCCCAAAAACCTGTTGTATGGGGAATATGATTTTTTCTATACTTTCCTAGGTAAGTACCATCTGCATCTATTACTGCAGCTGTATTATAAAGTACTCCTGGTTGCTCCTTTTCGTAAATAGGAACGATCATTACCATATCATACTTCTTAGCGTAGACTTGCATCCTTTCGACAGTGGGTCCGGGAACCGATTCCGCTGATTCATACCATTTTCGGTCTTGTCCTGGACAGAAATATGGAGTATTAAATATCTCCTGCAAACACAAAATCTGAACACCCTGCTCTCCTGCAGATTCGATATAAGGGATATGTTTGTCGATCATCGCATTGATGATCTCATCCATGGTGCCTTCCCCTTCTGTCATAGGTAGGCTCATTTGGATTAATCCTGATTTTACTTTCCGAGGCATATGTTTGTTTTTTATTAGTTTAAAATTGCATTCTTTTTATAAGCATTTGTGCTAATCGATATCCACCCAAATTAAACACTTAACGAAGTTTTTCCTCTTTTCACAAATTGTCCATATCCTGGTTTAAGTAAGCACTCATTTTCTTCAATGGCAACTTGACCTCTTAACAGGACAGTTTCTGTTTTTCCTGTAACTTTAAATCCTTCGTAGGAAGAATAATCAGCATTCATATGATGGCTATCTTTAGACAATGTATGTTTTTTATTAGGATTAAAAATGACCAAATCAGCATCGGCTCCTATAGCAATAGTTCCTTTTTGGGGATACATACCAAAAATCTTTGCTGCATTGGTTGATGTCAATGCCACAAACTTGCTTAATGAAACTCTACCCTTTCTTACACCTTCTGAAAATAATAATTCCATTCTGTGTTCGATGGCAGGATGACCATTTGGGATTTTAGAAAAGTCATCTTTTCCCATCTGTTTCTGTTTCCAAGTGAACGGGCAATGATCTGTGCCTACTACTTGAATAAGCCCTTGATTAATTCCTGACCAAAGGGCGGCCTGATCTTTCTTTTCCCGTAGAGGAGGACTCATAACCCATTTTGCTCCATCATCCCTTTTATAAAGACTTGCATCCAGCGTAAGGTACTGTGTACAGGTTTCTACAAATACTTTCTGATTTCTCATCGTACTTTTGCGGATAGCATTGATGGCTCCTTCGCAGGTCATATGGACGATATATCCGGGACAACCTGTGTAATGTAGCATATCTGTGAATCTTGCTGAGGCCTCAGCTTCAGTGACTTCAGGTTGAGACAAATAGTGATATATAGGCTTGGTATTCCCCGCTTTACGGTTCTTGGCAATTAATGAATCAATCATATCACCATTTGTGGCATGAACAGTGACTAGACCCCCATTTTCTTTTACCGTCTTCATCAGTTGCACCATCTGACCATCATCAATCATCAAAGCACCCTTGTAGGCCATGAATGTTTTAAAACTAGTGATGCCCTCTTTCTCAATCATATGCACAACCTCCTTGGCTACTTTTGGATTAAAATCAGTGACAGCCATATGGTAGGAATAATCTCCAATGGCCTTGTCTTTTGATCTTCCTTGCCAAGCCTTAAGTGCATTTTTTAGGGTATCTCCCTGCGTTTGCAATATAAAATCAATAACCATCGTAGTTCCTCCAAAAAGGGCAGCCCTAGTTCCAGAAGTATAATCATCACTAGAAGAGGTGCCCATAAAAGGCATGTCTAAATGGACATGCGGATCTATTCCTCCAGGAAAAACAAGTTTATTCTTTGCATCAATTACTCTTTCCGCTTCATAAGGCAAATTTTTACCAATAGCGACCACCTTTTCACCTTCTGTATAAATATCAGCTATATAATCTGATTCTGCTGTTACAACTCTTCCATTTCTAATTAATACTGACATAAATAACTTTTAAGTGATTTTTTGATTTCGCATCAACAAGTAATATAAAATAAAAGATACAATAAAACCTGAGAACCATGAAACATCATAAATAACTGACAATGCAGGAATTTTGTAACCAGCAATGGCCACGACAACACCGATAACTAAAGCTACCATGGCTGAAATATTGAATCCCTTAGTATAACTATATGCCCCGTCTCTTTTGTATAATTCTGCAATTTGTAACGTTTTCTTTCTAACTAAATAATAATCAGCAAGCATGACGCCTAGAACGGGCCCAAGAAAACCGCTCACAAAAATCAGAATGTTACTAATATCACCTAACAACCACCAAGGACAAATTAATATACCAATAATCCCCGTAATTATTCCACCCATCTTAAAGCTGATACCCTTCGGATATAAATTTGAAAACGCATTGGATGGTGCAATTACATTGGCTGCGATATTGGTGCTTAATGTTGCGATAATCATAAATAATTGAGCAATTACAACGACCCAAGGATTCTTAAATTTTGCTAAGAAAGCAATTGGATCCCAAGGTGCATCATTGACTATCAATATGTCTTGAAAGAAGATTGTTGCGGCACAAGTAACAAAAATGCCTACAAATGAATACAACATCATCGTACCTGGCAAACCAATAAATTGCCCCTTTACCTGCTCTTTTTGACTGGCAGCATATCTCGTAATATCACTAATACTTAGTGCCATAGTTCCCCAAAACCCAACCATGATATTGAGCCAAAAGAAATAACTCCATAGTTTACTTCTCTGCGAATTATTTCCAAATTTCAAAGCAGGAGAAATGGCACTAGATAGGACATAATCATTTCCAATTTTCTTTCTAAGCTGCACATTAATATCATCTGCATTATCAGAATTAACTCTAATTTGATCGTTTGTTATCGGCAACCAAGGGCCATCATTTCCTCGTAAATTAATCTTATACTCTTCAGCTTTCACTTTGCCTTCTTTGTCTCTAATCGGATTTAAAAGAATAAATGACTCCTTATCATTATTTTCTAACACCGCCGCTGGTTTCTCTAGTTGTTTACTTTGACTCAAAACATTTCCAACTCCTCCCGCTTTAGAAGCCCCCCAACCAATCATTAACAAACCCATGAAAATTAAGATAGGAGCGGAGTATTGTTCAAGAAATTTAATACTTTCTATACCTTTCCAAATGAAATACATATTAAATAACCAAAAAACCCCAAAGGCCACAAATTTTCCTGCTGAAAGGCCAATCACCGGATCCAATCCCGTCATCACATTAAATATAGAATAGATAGCCATTCCACCAATCCATGCATTAACACCAAACCATCCACAAGCCACTATAGCTCTGATCATGGAAGGAATTTGAATGCCATTGGTGCCAAATGAAGATCGACCTAGAACGGGAAAAGGTATTCCGTACTTAACACCCGCATGTCCATTAAGCACCATTGGAATTGTGATAATGAGATTTGCGATTCCAATTATAATTAATGACTCCAACCAGCTCATTCCCCCTCCGATCATGTAAGAGGCTAATAAATAAGTCGGTATGCATACTGCCATCCCTACCCACAGTGCCGCAAGTGACCACATCGACCAAGTCCGTTCTTCAGGCGGTACAGGTTTTAAATCCTCACTGTATAAATTGGAGTGTGAGAGGTCTTCTTCTAATGTTACAATGTCTTCATTTGTCATGCTTCGCAATATTTATCTGCCACTTCCAATGCTTCTGAGATAATTTCAATTCCTTCATCAATCTGCTCCTCCGTAATTATCAATGGAGGTGCCAAAAAGATGAAATTCCATTTGACAAAAGTAAACATGCCTAATTCCTTTAATTTTGCTGTGATTTCTCCACTGATCTTTGCATCATCACCGCTAGCATTCCATGGAATAAGCTGTTCTTTAGTCTCTCTATTTTTTACCAGCTCGATACAGCCCAACAGTCCCGTATTTCTGAAGTCCCCAATAGAAGGATGTTTTCTTCTAAGCACTTCCATTTTCTGTTCTAGATAAAGGCCTTTTGCAGCTGCATTGTCGACAAGATTTTCGCTCTGCATGATCTTGATGTTTTCTAGTCCTGCGGCACATGCTACTGCATGGGCAGAATAAGTAAGCCCAATTATTAGTGGTTTATCATTAAAGGAATCTGAAATTGTATCGGTAACAACGGTTCCTCCTAATGGCAGATAACCAGAAGTCAGCCCCTTGGCTATAGCCATAATATCGGGTGTAACATTATGGTGATCTACACCGAACCATTTGCCTGTCCGGCCAAATCCACTCATAACTTCATCAGAAATGAGTAGGATTCCATATTTGTCTGCAATTCTACGCAGTCCTTGCCAGTAATTTTTGGGGTACTTAATACATCCAGAAGATCCAGATTCACCTTCCATGAGAATTGCTGCTACACTATCTGGGTTTTCATATTTGATGACTTGCTCTAGGTTTCTCAAAGCAAGTTCACCACATTCTTCCATAGAGCTACTATTCCACGGACATCGATAGAAATAAGGATTTTCGACCCGAACAAAGCCAGGTGCTTGATGCTCATCGACAGCATGTTTTCTTGGATCTCCTCCTGCAGATATAGCTCCATAAGTTGCCCCATGATATGCTCTGTATTGGCAAACTATTTTTGTTCTTCCTGTATACATTCTAGCGATCTTCATCGCATTTTCTATGGCTTCTGCACCGGAGTTCGTGAAAAATGTCTTTGTCAAATTTCCGGGTGCCAGCTCCGCTATTTTCTTTCCTAGTTCACCTCTTACTTCAGTAACTGCACCTGGATAGATAAAACTCAAATCTCTCATTTGGCGAGATACCGCTTCCGTGATTCTTTGGTCGCCATGGCCGATATTGACGTTCATCAATTGCGAATTGAAGTCAAGGTATTTTTTACCCGTACTGTCCCAGAAGTAAACACCTTTGGCTCGTGTTATATGAAGTGGATTTAATCCACCTTGCTTTGACCATGAGAATAGTGTATGGTTAAGATTATTTTTTATAACATCCACGGCTTTGTTGCTAGCTTTTGTCATTAACGTATATTTTTAAATGGGTTTACTCAGATTAACGTTGTGTTTTTAAATTACTTTTTCATTAACTCATCCAATCCCTTTTATCTTCTGGATTCCATTTAGTTGTTGTTTTTTTATTTTGCGTCCAAAATTCGATTGAGCTTTTACCTGTGATATCACCGACTCCAAATTTTGATTCATTCCATCCTCCAAAAGAGAAAGGTTCCCTCGGTACAGGGACACCTATATTGACTCCAATCATTCCAGCACTTGCACCGTCCATAACTCTTTTTGCCATTGATCCACTTTCAGTAAAAACAGCTGCTGCGTTGCCATAGTTAGAACCATTTTCTATTTGAATCGCTTCGTCTACATCACTTGCTCTGATGATAGAAATTACGGGTCCGAATATCTCCTCTTTGGCTACTGCCATGTCTGGCTTTACATGATCAATGATGGTCGGTCCAACATAAAATCCATTTTCATGACCAGGAACAGTCACACCTCTTCCATCTACTAAAATTTTGGCTCCCTCTGCTTCTGCCTCAGTTATATATCTTTCGATTCTATTTTTTGCTTCTTGGCTGATCACCGGTCCAAGATTTTTACCGGGAATCATGAGCTTTGCTTCATCGATCATTTTATCAATAATGTGTTGCACCTTATCTACACCGACCATTACAGATGCTGCCATACATCTCTGTCCAGCACACCCAACCATAGAAGCTACAACATTATTTGCAGTCATATCTGGATTGGCATCTGGAAGGACTATTAAGTGGTTTTTAGCGCCGCCTAATGCAACACAACGCTGAAGATTCCCAGACGATCTTTTGTATACAATTTTAGCTACCTTGGTAGAACCTACAAACGAGGTAGCTTTGATATCTGGATGATCACAGATGGCTTCTACTACTTCTTTTCCTCCATTTACAATATTAAATACTCCATCAGGCAGTCCTGCTTCTTTTAGAAGATCTCCCATTCTTACTGCGCTCAAAGGAACCAATTCTGATGGTTTGAGCACTAACGTATTTCCAAGAACTAATGCATTGGGAACAGTCCAATGAGGGACCATGTTTGGAAAATTAAATGGTGTGATACATGCAACAACTCCTAGCGGTTTTCTTTCTATCCTACACTCAACACCCTTACTTACCTCCTGAAATTCATTGGTTACAATTTGCGGAAGTGATACGGCAAACTCACAAAGTTCCATACTTTTCAGGACTTCAGCTCGTGCTTCATCCATCGTTTTCCCATTCTCTAAACGCACCAATTCAGTGAGCTCTTCGATATTCTCTTCAAGCAATTGTCGATACTTGAAGAATATTTGCACTCGCTCTTTTAGCGTCATACCTGACCACATTGGAAAGGCTTTTTTGGCTGCCCCAACGGCATCGTCCAAATCAGACCTGTTGCTCATTGGAAGATCTGAGATGTCCGATCCATCAATGGGAGAAATGATGTCCATTGAAACTTGGTCGTTTCTCAGTTTTTGACCATTTATTAAATTCTTAACTTGTGCTTGTTGTACCATTAATAGTGATTGTATGATGCTATAGTGGAATATTTATAATCAAAGTACAAAAATAATGCTAGAAATGGATGCTATTGTTACATCTGTCTTGTATAAAGGAAGCATAAAATATTAAACTGTATATTATTGGCTTAGCTACTTGACTCAATCCTCTTTTTTACAAGAACTAAAAGAGTAAACAATGAAAAAAACCCTGATAAACAAAAGTGTTTGTTTCATAATGAACAAAATTATAAAACAACCTTAATTATTTTCCAAATCTTAGTACCTCAAACTATTGTAATATACCTGATATAGATACTATAAGCAAATATTTATGAATTGTGAAAATGTTTATTCCATGTTAATTAGCACTACTTGCTCTTACAAACCTAATACACTTACTCCTTGCTCAAAAACAACATCGACAGGAATTCCTTTACTGGATAATAAATCCAAGTCTTCTTGCAATGATTGCTTTATGACTCCTTTCTCTGCCACTAATTTCGCCACTCCATCATAATTTCCATCTCCTTGAAGCGTTAGGATTTCTTCTGATAATGCATCCATTGCTTTTTGGAAATTATCGAAATTCACTTTGTATGTTCCCGCCTCTTTGTCCTTTGTAAAAGCATTCATTTCATCAAAGAAATTGAATCGAATCATATTAGCTTTTCCATGAGCTGAAGATGCTCCAAAACGAACAGACCTGAATATCCCAGCCATAAATGTCACTATGTAATCGTTTAGTTCACCGTCAAGCTCACCTTTTTTGTGCAACTGATTGATCATGTAAAGTCCTAGCATATCTGCCTTTCCCTCTTCCAATGCTGATGCATGCTCCTTCAATGCTTTTCGGACTGTTCCCTTTCCATCGATCGTTTTTTTGATTCCTAGTCCGTGTGCAACTTCATGAAACATCGTATTAGCAAAGAAAGCATCAAACTTAACATGCTTTCTTTGTGATGGATCGATTAAAACGTCTGCAATAGGCTCTAAGATCTTTTCAAATTTTGCCTTCATTGCATTTTTCAACTGTAATCTTCTAGTTCCTTTCTTCAACTGAACCTCTTCGTCATTCGGTAGATTTATGGCAATCGTTTTACTTCCAGCATTACAATCTCCTGCATAATAAACAATATCATATGCATTCAACTCTGTGTCTCTTCCTGGCTTCTCTTTTTTATACGCATCTGGAACTGGTAATCCTTTTTGTAATTCAGGTAGAAACGCTGCGTACTTTTCCAACCTCTTGCTCCATTCCATATCCTTGATCAGCACATATCCTTCATGAGCAGCTTTGTAACCAAACAGTTGATCTTCGTACGTTTCTATCGGACCTATTACTACATCGATCTGATTACTTTTCATATCCAACCATGCAAAATCACTAGGTTGATAATCATCATCCAACACAGCTTTTGATCTTAGAGATAGGTAGTTCTTCAAACCTTCATCCTCAGCTAACTCCGCCGCTTGAGCTAACAGAGCAGAAACCTTGGCGACTTGTTTAGCAAATTGCTTGTGATAAGGAATTGAAATCAAGTTACCTTCCTCATCTCTTCTTATGAATGTGTATAGATCCGTTTTATCCTTCAATTCTGATTTCTCGAATTCATCCTTTGTCATATCCGCTGGATAATAATTCGCTCCATCTGCTTTTTTGCCTACAGTTGAGACAAATGATTTATTCCCATTTAATCTATCCCAAGGACCATAGTTGATCTCCACAAATTTCTTTGTATCCTCATCTATTATTGTCGACAATAATTTACTCTTATCGCCATATGATTCATACCAGAATAACTCATTCATCATTTCGGAAGCTTCGATCAAGATGGGAATCATCTTCTTTTGATTGTCGCTTAACATTGACAAATCGGTTTCCAATTTGAAAGTTGTGTATTTAGATAACAAGGTCTCCATTTCAGTCTTTTCTACCTGCGTTTCAGGAATTGTTAATACTTCTGATTCTTTACAAGAACTCAACGCAAACACTGCTATTATCAATATCCAAGTATATTTCATGATCTTCTGATTTGGTTAGAAGTGAAAAATATGAAAATTTCGCTTGGGATGAGTGAATCGGTGGGATTAATTGGTTTTGGGTTGCTATAGTGTAGATTGTCGCTTGAGATATTCTTCATTAGCATCTCTAGAAGAGTGATGAAGAATGTGTCGGATCTAGACAAGCACTAATTTTTATCTTACAAATCTACCAAGCCTCCAAGCTTCGGCTGGCGGATTTTACGGTTTTAGCCGCGAGCGTCGTGACGACGAAGAGTCTTGATCGCCTTTGCGGCCTGTTATGTCTCGCACATTCTGTATTATTATTCAGTACCTTTTGACAATTTCTCGATTTTTCTTTTAATTAGATCATTTACATCTATGTAATTCCTAACTAGTTCTAGCGTTGGGTGGTGCCGCTTTGAACTCGTAGAAAAGTCATATGACTTGATATTAGTGTTTTCGAAAAGTTGAAGGAATATAGTCCCATGACCATCTTTATAACCAACATAGCTTGTTCTGCCAATCTGATCTATTTTTATTTCGTATGTCCGCTTTCTAAACCACCTTACGGTTTTTATTATGATCCTTTTGTTAGTTAAGTAGTATGTAGTTTTTGATTTCCGATAGTTTTTCGAAAGTTCGAATACAAAAGCGAACAATCCTAAAATTGCAAAAAAGATCAATACTCCGATATTGTGAGGTTTTTCATGTTGAGTGAAAATTTTTACAAATAGGAAAACAATGATAATTAGTTCAATTATTACTATTCCTTTAACTGATTCATCTCTTGATATTGATTCAAATAAAGCTATGCTAAAATATCTTTTTGGTCTATCACTCCATACCAACTTTTCATTTTTTGAAAACGTAATTTCATTACTATTAATTAAATCGATGTCAAGAATATCATTTCTCATTTTGCTTAAGAGGCTAGTTTTAATACTGACAATTGTCTTTTAATACATTCTAAATCTTCTGCTATGACTATACAGATATAACGATTTTGGAATGAAGCCTTTTGTTCTATTCTGAACATTCTAAATACAAAAATAAATATTCCACAGAACGACAGCTTCATTAGTACAGAATATTTTGGTTTTCTTTATTCTGAAGATGAGTAAACTTTATGAGATATAACCTATCGGCGAAATGGAGGCATTTCGCTATAGCCAATCTGTTCTCATATCGCTTGTTTACCATTCGTTATTTTTTCAGTTCAGAATCGAGTTCTACTAAAATTTGTTCTATGTGCTCTTTTATTCCACCAAAAAATCTTATTCCATTTGCAGCCTTAATTGTCAAATGGTAAACCAGTAGGTTATTTTCAAATTCAATCAAGCGGAACATTTGCCTATTGTTCATTGTATCGGAAATAGAATTGTTTTCAAAATTTTGACCTCTATCTAATAGTATTTTCCGGACACTGCCATATTTATTGATTTGGCTTCTCATTTTATCTTTAAGAGAGTGAGTAGAAGTTTCTTGTAGTTTTAAAAAATCTAATTCGCTTTCAAAAGACGCAAGATGCTGTCTTAATTGCGCATTTTGGATCAAATTGAGATTTCCTGAACTAATAATATCGGTCAATACTCCGTTTGAAGGCATAAAGGTTGCTTCGCCAGACATAACTGAATAAAATATACTTGATATTGTACTGTCGTTGACGTTGTCTAGAATATAAATATCAAATAATGTCAACATATCCTCTGTAGCATTTATTCGCTCCAAATTTTCTGTAAGGCAAGCATTTATTTTATTTAAGTTCGTTTTAAATTCACTTTGCAGTGAGACTAGATATTCTTGTTCTATCTTCCTTTGCTCTTTAACATTATTGGAGTTGTTAATTGAAAGCGCAATTAAAATACCAATGACTACAAGAACAATCTCTCCGATTGCATAAAGTAGATATTTACTAAACTTATTTTCTGTCAATAGTGATTGTCTAATTTTTCTAAAGAATTTTATCATTGGTTATTGATTCTTCTAATTCTGACTAACGTTCGCTAAGTTGTTGATTATCAATAGTCATTTTTTCTTCTTCAAATTTACTTTTTCTCCATCAGGATTTAAAATTTCCGAAATATACGTTAGTAAGGGAAATTAATTTGCCGAGGAGAAATTGATATTTTTCTCTATCAATTTTGGTCGGTCGAATCTGGGGAATGAAGGCTAACGGTGCTGCGATAAGCGGAGGACATCCCGTAGGTTGGCTTCCGTCTTCATCGCTTGTTACCCACTGTATCATCTTTTTCTCATTATAAATTTACCGAAATTGTTTGTTGCATATGTGTATTTCCACCAGTTTTCTGATAGGTTCTGAGTTATCATTTGTCTTCTTAGTTTGTAGGTTTTGTGATGTTTCATGATGCCAAGGTAAGAGTTCATTATGATTACAAATGCATCTACTTCTGATTTTGATGGTATGTGGGATTTTATGATTTCGTTTTGTTCTTTTATGGCTTGGTAGAAGTTGCCTTTTGTCCTTAAACCAACATAGGTTCTATGAGGCTTGATGATTGCACCGAGATAGGTGACACCTTTGGTGTAGTGCTGTAAGTATATTTTGTGAGGATGCAATTGTAGATTTAATTCTGTAGACAGATAACTGTCTATCTTTTGGATCATCCATAGTAGGTAGTCTTTATCAGTATGTATGAGTATAAAATCATCAACATATCTACCATAGTATTTAATCCCTAAATCTCGTTTGACGAAGTGGTCAAACTCGTCCATATAGATATTACCAAATAACTGAGAAGTAAGATTGCCAATGGGCAATCCGCAATCTTTTTCAGCATGGAATAGACTCTTAGTAAAAGGCAAGTTCTTCCAGTCTGAATGCTTGCCTTTTAAGTTACAGCCTTGTGTCGGGTCATTGAATATGACTATGTGAATGAGATAGATGATAAGATCATATTCAAATGGTAGATTCCCTTTCTGCGTTTCCAATTCATCTATTACTTTCTTATAAAGTATATGCTTATTCATAGCCATGAAGTAGCCTTTAATGTCAAGCTTCAGTATATAACAATCTGTCGTATAATTTTTTGAGCATGATCTTATAAACTTCTTGATTCGATTGATACCAAAATGTGTACCCTTGCCTTTGCGACAAGAATAACTGTCATAAATAAATCGCTTTTCGAATATCGGAGCGATATGGTTGTATATCAAATGATGGACTACTCTATCTCTAAAATCAGCGGCGAATATCTCTCGTTGTACTGGTTTAAAATTGATAAAACAAATACTTTTCTGGATACGATATGTTCTCGATACTATATCATCATGTAGTGCCAATAGATTACTTTCGTAGTTCATCTCAAAGGCTAATGCATTTATGGTATTTCTCTTATTGCGACGAGCATCATAGTAGGCACGAAATAGATCTTCTAATAGATTTGATTTTATACCGGACTTGTTCATAACTCAGACTATAATAATGTAACGAAAAAGTCTGATAGACAGATTGTAAAAATCGTCTACCAGACAAATCATGTATCAATTCCTGCACACAACGGACTGAGAAGCCGTTCGACTTACTGTTGTCGTTGCGGTTGACCTTAGGATTGTTGTAGTTCAGGTTTCGGTTCCAAGCATTGCCGCCAGACTCACTGGACGACCAGAAGTTGGCGTTGTTGGACTGATTGTTGAACGAGCCTGAGGTATTGCGGTTGCCCCCAGGGAGCGCCGCATAAATAATCACTTTACTACTCCTACCGTCATATCTCAGACCATAGAATATTGATACCCGAATGTTACCTGTCTGTAAGTATTACGCTCAGGCATTTACACTTTCGGAGGATTATCGAATTGATATTAAGCACTCCTAATTAGGTCGTGACCTATTAGCTCTGGCACATTTATTTTTTCTGATATTTCATCCATCCTGTAAGTTGCTTTGATACCATTTCTATTTTTTCATTGAGCGAGATAAACCTCTTTAGGCTTATCTCTTTGATGTCTTTGAGCAAGCGGAGTAATAATCTGATAAGCTCTGTTTGCTCTTGGGCAACTTCAATATATTTTTTCTTTTCTTTTTGCCTATTGGCTTTGTAGATATTGATAATGAGATCTAGTGATGCATTCATCAGTCGCTCTCCTAGAGTAAACTTATACTCTCGCTTCATCTTGGACCTAAGTATCGTAATGTCCTGAAACATATCATACGCTGCTTTATACACAGGTAGATTATCATATAATGCCATGTAGTCTTAGTTGTATATCATACAAAAACTGTTGAGCTTCCATTGGTGTCTTAGTCGCTAAAGGGTAAGCAATTATATCAGATAATATTTCATTTTTGTTCATATCTCTACTATCCTCTATCTCACTCTTGGTTTCGGTCTGTACTATATTGATTTTCCAATCTTCATATCCAACCATATCCGTATGGCAAGCTACATATATACTATTGACCCGTTGCTCTATACTATATCCTTTGACTCTGCATAGCTCAGCAATAGTATCCATATATGAAATAGGAAAACCCATATAGACAACATCTTGCTTAATGTTCTTGTAAAATTTACATAGCACATTATATTCTTTTATCGATGTCACAAATCGATATGCGGACAACTCATACGCTCGCCAAAAAATCCCATCTTTATGCAAAATAATACTATTATTGTCTTGCTCTAATGATACAATTTCTGATATTTTCATACTTTTTTATCTACATTAAATAAAATCGACCGCTTCGCGGTATGATACAAATCTCATACCACTGGCTGCCTTGCAGGACAGCCAGTGAAATAGTCAAATAACCAAATAGTCAATCCTGCACACAACGGACTGAGAAGCCGTACAACTTACTGTAGTCGCCGCGGTTGACCCTAGGATCGTCGTAGTCCAGGTAGCGGTCCCAAGCACTGCCGCCAGACTCACTGGACGACCAGAAGTCGGCGTTGAGGGACTGAATGCTGAACGAACCCGAGGTAATGCGGTAGCCCCCAGGGAGCACCGCAAATCCACTCATACCAAAAGCGGCATTTTGGTCAAGGTTTCCATTTTCCCAAAGTGGTTCGTTACCAGCAAGCTGACTGCCTTGGTCTGTACCTCTATATCCTGTAGCATCTGCTTGTGCTTGTGTCATGCCGAGATGCATCTCTAGCGTCTTCCACTCATCGTCGGTAGGTAAGTGAAAGCCTGTAGGACAGACGCCTTGTGTCACCGCTGTAGTGACATACTGCATCATCTCATCCCACTGGTACAAAGCGCCGTAAGTTGTACAGTTTGCAGGGTCATCGTTATAACAATATTTCTCCAGAATATTATTATTTGTCATGGTGGTAGTACCATTAATCATCGTACCTACATCCAAATTGTTTGCCATCCATGTTTGGCTTCCTATTGTAATGGTTGGTATTGGAACTGATGGAGGAAGGCCAATCATATTAGTCCATGCAGTATCATTGAACATTTGCATTTCAAGGCAATCAATACAATAAATCATCAATCCTGCAGTAGGATTATTGATTGAATCTCTTTGAGCTGCGGTCATTCTTGGTGGAAGTAAACCTTTATTTGTGCTGACCAAATCTAACATTGCTGTAGGATCAGGAATTCCTTCATTTGAGTTTGAAATGAGGACTTGCGAGTACAACGAATTGATACTAAGAAATAGAATTAGGATTATGCTTTGTTTCATAATTATGTGGTTTTTTTTTATTAAATATTTAATTCGTTATTATTGATTTGTCTTTATGGTGGATAACTTTGCTATAAACGTACCCATTTTTTATAGAACTTACCACTTTTTATTTATTCAAAAAATACACTTCACTAATAATCAAATACTTAAATAGTATTATTGGAAATACTAGCCGTACATAAACGTGTATTATCTGAACAAAACGGCTATTCCGGCAATTGCTTAGTCTGTACATCCCCAATCAAAATAGATATTTAATCTGTAGTCCACACCACTTCAAAAAATATGTAACCCAAAACCCATATCTTCTTATAACTATCTTTCTAAAACAGACTACCTAAATCTTCACGAACTTTAACGTACGGATTTCATTCGAAAAAGCAATTTGGATAAAATAAACTCCACTAGCAAATCTCGATATATCAATGGTATTGCTGCCATCCAACACTACAATTGAAGATTCACCCATTAAAGAAGTTACTCGAATTACTCCTAGATTTTTGATATCCTCCAGTCCATTGACTGTTAACTGATTAGTTGCAGGATTTGGGTGCAATCTTATATTTAAGGATTGAGGATCGACTGTATTTACTCCGCCATCATAAGTATACACAGTAATTTTACTGGATGGTGCTCCTCCATTATTAATCAAGTAGATCGTTTTGCCATCATTTGACACTGCTATATCTCTTAATCTGCCATTCTGGTCTTGATCGGCTCCAAAGAACCTTTTAGGGTTTGGATTTTCAACTGTTGAAGGCACCAGGTCTCCATTTTCTTCTAGCTGGAATTGGTAGACTTCCTTGTCAGTTGATACACCATCTTTTAGGGTGACGACCAACAAACTATTGCTCCATTCGGGAATCGCATCACTTCCATAATATATGCCTCCAGACGGAGCAACGGTACACCAATCTGTTCCCACCGTTGAAGTATCAGGAGTTGTACACCATGAGTACAAAGGTTCTATCAAAGCATCGTTTTCTACCAAAGGATTTGGAACATAATTAGCTACATATGCAGCTTCACCAGGGAAACTGTTGTCATCATGATACCCGCGAACGTTCTTCCAACCATAATTCATACCTTTCACCAAGACATTGATCTCATCATCGGTATCGTCACCGTGCTCTATATCATATATGATTTCTAAATTCGAATTATACATTAACCCTTGAGGATTCCTGTGACCTCTGGTGTAAAAGGAGTTGCCAGGTATCGGATTGTCTTCAGGTATTGTCCCATCTGTATTGAAGCGATGTACTTTGCCGTTTTGAGTTGTGACGTCTTGAGCAAAGTTATTTGGATTCTCTGATTGAGGAACATAGCAATCAGGTCCGCTTATTTCTGATCTACCATTATCTCCGATTGTTAGAAACAAATAAGGAATCCCTTCTTGCTTGACGGCCATCAACCTACCTCCCCAGTGATCAAATCCTGTTGTTATCTCATTCACAATATTGGTATCCCCCACTACTTCAGTGGCAACTGCATTCCAAGTCAATCGCTTTAATCTAAACTTAGTATCAGGAGCTTCTTCTGTGCCGCTATTATAAGAATATAAAAAGTAGATAAATGAAGTGGATTCATCAGCAAAATCAGGATCTAGTGCCAACCCTAAAGTACCATTTCCAATAACAAGGTTTGGGCAAAAAAGCGAATTCTCAAGTGGAGAACCGCCAAAGTAATCAGGTGCAGTATATACAACTTCCTTTTCCCCGTTCGTTGGATCTATCCGAGAGACTTTGCCTTCTTTTTCTGTCACCCACAGAAAGCCATGAGGGCTGTATGTTATTTCCCAAGGTGTTGCGAGAGATGTTGGCAACTCTGATCGGATGAATGTCTGAGAATTAAGTGAAAAACATGTAAAAACTAAAATAGAAAGTAAGAGAATTTGTTTCATTATTTTTGGTTTAGGCTTGGTGATCGATAAAATAGATATAAAGGGACTACTAATAATAATTAGTATTTCTTTCATAAATGTAAAGATTACTTGTTTTCTAATTATCCGCGAAATAGTTAATATACAAGAAAATTACTGTTTAGAATAACTTATAATTACAATTGAACCCAATTAATATATTGCATGTCGTGGTAACGTACCGTTAATTATATTAAATCCTAGACACGTCATTTCTTAATAGTCATTCTCTACAAATCTCCCAACAGTCAACATTTAAATTTTGCATTTAAAACAGGCTCATGCTCCTGCTTCATAATTTTACCGATATCATGACCGACTTCTGAAAATTGGTTTGAAACATCCACTTGTTCGCCAAGGTTATAGTCAAGGGCATAAGGTTCTATTTTCATATTTTCATGAAATATTTCTTTACGAATACCTATCCATTTTCCCATGCTGATGGCCTGCTGTCCACTATATTAACAATGCTAGATGATCAATTATGAATGAATAAAATTGATAACAATCCAAAGATAAGTGGACCAGAACGAGTGTATATCGCCCAAATCGCTAATATTTAGACTTTAGATCACCTAAGTCACTACATTATAGTTTCAAGTCTAGTGATTAACTACCTTTACTTTCTGTCTTATTTCTTGTCCGAATTAGTCAATCGTTATTTGACGAGCATACATTTGAAATTGGACAGCAGGACAAATTGTCTAGACAATGCTGTTTAGACAAAATTAGTGGATAAAAACTGAGATAAAATATGCTTGATATAGTTAGAGATTGGATAATAAACCAAGGTATAGAATTGGCTAATGCAGACGTTCTTGCTCGAGCATTAGTTTTTATATCTATTATTCTACTGAGTTTGATCACTTATTGGATTGCGAAACACTTCATTCTCAAAGGACTTACCGCTATTATTGGTCGTACAACCACAGAGTGGGATGATATGATTCTAAGAAAAAAAGTTTTTAATCGTCTTGCTCATCTGGCACCAGCCCTTGTCCTTTATATTTTTAGTCCGGTGCCCTTTGATGGTTACGATGGGATCACTTCCGTAATACACGGAATAGTCCTCATCTTCATGATCCTTATTATTCTTCTAGCACTAGATGCTTTCCTAAACGCTACCTTGGCAATATACAATACCTATGAAGTTTCTAATAGAATTCCAATTAAGGGCTTTATTCAGGTTTTTAAGATCATTATCTACTTTACAAGTATCATATTCATCCTATCCATTCTAGTGAATAAAACGCCTTTCTATTTATTCAGTGGGTTAGGAGCACTTACAGCAGTATTGATGTTTATTTTTAAGGATTCTATTTTAGGATTTGTAGCTGGGATACAGCTCTCGGCAAATCAGATGGTCTCCAAAAATGATTGGATTTCGATGCCAAAATATGGTGCAGATGGTGAAATTATAGAGATAGCCTTGACAACTGTCAAAGTACAAAACTGGGATAAGACGATCACTACAATTCCCACATACGCATTGATTACAGAATCATTTAAAAACTGGCGTGGTATGTCCGATTCCGGTGGACGGAGGATCAAACGCTCTATCAATATAGATATGAATACCATTCAGTTTTGTACTGAAGAAATGTTGGGTCGATTTAGTAAAATCCAATATATCACCAGTTACATCGAAAAGAAGAAAACAGAGCTATCGGAAAAGAATAAACTAGATCATGTAGATGATTGTAGTCTTGTAAATGGCAGAAGGATGACCAATATTGGAACATTTCGTGCCTATGTCGAAGCTTATCTATCCAATAACCCGATGATCAACATGGAAATGACATTTTTGGTGAGACAGCTCGCTCCGTCTGAACACGGTTTGCCCATCGAAATCTACGTTTTTAGTAGAGATCAAGAATGGGCAAATTATGAAAGTATACAGTCAAATATATTCGATCATATCTTAGCGGTTGTCCCTGAATTTGATTTGAGAGTGTTTCAAGAACCTACTGGTATGGATTTCAGAAACCTGTCTAGTTCCTAATTTTTGCTATATTGTCAAGCAATTAATACCAAGGAATGGAAGAAGCTTTTATCGTTCAAACAGAAAGTTTTCAACTCACTCAACTAGAGTTTTTTATTCGATTGTTAGTCGCAACTGGCATTGGACTCGTTATTGGCTTGGAGAGAGAGTATGATTCCATAAATAAGGAAGAAAACTTTGCTGGACTTCGAACATTCATATTTGTAGTTCTCTTAGGATTCCTGGCAACTTTTATTAGTATAACACTAACCCATTGGATTTTGGTAACTGCACTAATTGCTACTGTGGCAATCACTGCAGTTTCCTATTGGGTAAGTGCCAGCAAAGGCGATATCGGAGGAACCACTGAATTTGTAACACTAATCGCCTTTTTATTAGGTATCACCACTTTTATGGGCTTTATCCAAGAGAGCCTTGCTATAATGGTTATTGTCGTTGTTCTCTTGTCCTTAAAGATGGAGTTGAAGCGAGTTGTCGTGCAAATTACGCGCACTGAATTATATGCGTTTATCAAGTTTGTTGTTCTCGCCTTACTAATTTTTCCATTTCTTCCTAATGAGACATTTGGCCCATATGGTGTCTTTAACCCCAGAGAATTGGGTTGGATAATTGTACTCACATCAGGCCTTGGTTTTGCTGGATATCTATTGATGAAATTTCTGGGAAGCGAAAAAGGCATCCTTCTGACTGGAATTTTAGGTGGGTTGATCTCTAGTACAGTAGTGACTTGGGTGTTTTCTAAAAAAAGCAAGGAAGTGCCATCGTTGTCGAGGAATTGCGCAGTAGCCATCCTTGCGGCCTCTACGATCATGATTGTAAGGGTTGTGGTATGGATTGTTATTTTCAATCGGGATTTGTTACCCGGCTTGATAGTGCCGTTGAGTTTGCTTTTCTTGACTGGAATCGGCACTTCAGTCTTCTTTCATAAAAAACAACAATCACAAACGAAAGACAAAGCAGATTTCCCACTTGGCGACGCACTCAATTTACGAGAGGCTGTTTTTTTCGGTGTGCTATACACTGGGATACTGTTTTTGGTAAGTTATGCTAACCAAGAATATGGAGCAAGCGGCATCTACCTATCCAGTGCAATTGCAGGGCTTACAGATATTGATGCCATTACTATTTCTGTTTCCAAACTCGCTGGCAATTCAGTCCCACTTGTGACAGCTCAAAATGCAATACTACTGGCCACTCTTTGCAATACCGTTGTAAAAATTGGTGTCACATTATGGGCAGGCAGTCCAAGTTTAAAGAAATACATACTAATTGGATACGGACTAGTGTTCCTAGCAGGTATCGTAGGTTTCATAATTCTGAATGCTTAATGCTTCACATGTACCTTCAAATACAAGCGCACTCAGTAAATGAATTTGTTAAATACCTGGATCAAAGTACTTTTGGGGTTTTCAGAAGTAAGCTCTATTTTGAAATTCTCTCGAATGTTTTCTAATTATTTACTTACAGTTTAAAAGAGGTCCTTAGTCAGCATAGTTTTTT
>CAXBGT010000037.1:0-31587 GCA_963975265.1 uncultured Saprospirales bacterium | reverse complement strand
TTGCTAAAGGTATTAGACCTGGAGTAAATGTGAGCCAAGGAGCTACGATTGGATATGTAGGATCGACTGGATTGGCGACTGGTCCACATGTATGTTTCCGTTTCTGGAAAAATAGAAAACAAATTGATCACTTAAGAGAAAATTTCCCTCCCGCAGAACCGATGCCAGAAGGTGAATTACCTGAGTACTTCGAAATGAGAGATAGTATTCGATCAATGCTAGATCAAATTCCATTTGAAGGTGACTTGAAAGTAGAGTCTCTGCCTATTGTTGAATCTCTTTGATTTGTCCGATGCATATCTTTGGTTTCTTTTAATTGCTAAGCTTTTCTTTCCATTTCAGTAAAGTTATATATTGTGGTCAGTTGAAGGTAACAGACATTTGTACATTTAAATTAATATCAGTTCTGAATGGATAAGGTATTAGTCGATTTCTATCCCCTTTCTATTTCTTAAATTAAAGAATAATATATTTTATGAAGTTAAAATTTTCTTTCTTGATGTTGTTGTGCATCATAGCAAATCTTGCAGTAAGTCAATCAACATATAGCAGAGTTAAATTTGATTTATCTAAAGTGGATATCAATGAACTTACAAAGTTAGGATTAGAAACGGATCATGGATTTATGATCCCTGGTGTTCATTTTGTGAATGATTTCTCACAAGAGGAAATCGAAATGATGAAGGCTTCTAATATAGATCATAAAATAATGATTCCAGATTTGTCAATATATTATAAAAATCAAGCTAAATTTTCTACGACTCGATCTGAAGGTGCTTGTGACGATGGAAGCGATCAAGCATTATATGAGTACACTACCCCTGACAATTATACTTACGGTTCAATGGGTGGCTTTCATACTTTTGAAGAGATGCTCATCGTACTAGATTCAATGAGAAGTAAATATCCACATTTAATATCTGCGAAAGCTCCTATTGGAAATATTAAAACATGGGAAAGTAATGATATCTGGTGGTTGAGACTATCTGATAATCCAGATGTAGATGAAGATGGTGAGCCTGAAGCACTTTATACAGCATTGCACCATGCAAGAGAGCCCAACGGTCTTTCTCAGATGATATTTTATTTATGGTATATGCTAGAAAATTACGATACGGATCCTGAAGTGAAATATTTAGTGGATAACACAGAGATGTATTTTATTCCTTGTATCAATCCTGATGGCTATTTGTATAATCAAGAGACTGATCCTGATGGTGGAGGTTTTTGGAGGAAAAATAGAAGACCAGCCGAAGGCAATGGAGGAGTTGGTGTGGATCTAAATAGAAATTATGATTTTTTCTGGGGTAATGATAATACTGGAAGTTCACCCAACAGTGAATCTAGCACATATAGAGGCCCTTCAGGTTTTTCTGAACCAGAGACTCAAGCAGTTCGTGATTTTACGATTGATCATGAAATTATGATAGCCCTTAATTATCACACATTTGGAAATCTATTGATTCATCCATGGGGATATAATGACCAACCAACAGACGAAGATTCGATATTTAAAGCTATTGGTAACTCTATGACTAAAGAAAATAACTTCCTCTTGGGTACAGGAACAGAAACTGTTGGTTACACTGTAAATGGGGATAGTGATGATTATCTATATGGGGAAGAAGGAGAAAAGAATAAAATATACGCAATGACACCTGAAGTTGGTGATGGTTTTTGGCCTGACTCTACTCAAATAGAGGGCTTTAATAAGTCTTGTATGCATCAAAATTTGGTTACTGCGCATAGTTTGCTCAACCATTATGATGCCAGAATGAATGTGCCAAATTTAGTAGAACAAGATGAAGGAATATTTGTATTGGATGTAACAAAATCAGGTTTTAAAGATGGAACTGCAACGATTGAAATAATCTCTCAATCTCCCTATCTAACTTTTGATGAATTTTTAATGGTTTTTGATTTGAAAATAGCTCAGAATAGGATGGAAAACATTCCTTTTGTAATTGCTGGAAATACTCCTCCGTTAGTAGATCTCTCCTTTGAAGTGAAAGTTGATAATGGAGAAATAGAACTGACAGATTCTTATACATTTACTTACAGAAGAAGCATAAACGAAGAAATCATAAAGAATGATTTATCTGACCCTTCTACCTTATCTGATATCGGAAACTGGGCATTAACGGAAGATAGGTTTGTGTCAGCACCTACTTCAATGACGGATTCACCGGATGGAACTTATGAGGCTAATATGCTTAATGTGGTTTCAATTACAGATGCATTAGATCTAACTGATGTTGCGTATGCAGCATTGAAATTTAGTGCTCAATGGTCAATAGAGGCTAATTATGATTACGTATTGGTGCAAGCAAGTTCTGATGGCGAAAATTGGACATCCCTCTGTGGAAATTATACTAGTAATGGAAGTATCAATACACATGGAACTACTGATCCTTTATTAGATGGGATTCAAGATGAGTGGATCATTGAAGAAATGGATCTCAGTGACTTTTCAGGACAGATTGTACATTTACGAATGGTAATGCGGAGTGATGGATTCGTAGAACTAGATGGAATTTATATTGATGATATTCTAGTAGAGAGCAATGTGTTAGTAATTTCTAATGTTCAGGAGTTAGATCCTAATTCAATAAATGTTTATCCTTCGGTTAATGATGGTCAGTTTGTAGTCGAAATGAAGGAAGGTAATAAATCAAATGCTAAGATTGAGGTATTAACAGCCAACGGTCAAGTGATTAATGTCTACAAGAATTTAAATCAGAAAAGCACAATCAAAATAAATAATCTGACTTCAGGAGTCTACCTGATTAAGTACTCTGATGGAGAAAAAAGCGTAACAAAGAGAATTACTGTGATTAAATAGATGAAACCAGTCAGACTGTCTTTTTTGATAGTGCAATCAGGTAAGGGTTAAATCTGGGAAATCTTAAGTGCAATCTAAGGCTAGGAATTCACTGAGATTCTAGTCCTAGTGGCAATTTTGACACAAAATGTTGACAAAACCATTGATTCCACGCAATTAAGCACTCACCTGGATAGTTACGATTGAGGAAATGCTTCGTTTTTAAGAATAAGAACTGAACGGCAATTATCTTATATAAATTACCCTAGCATGGCATAATACCTTAATTCGTAATTTTAATTAAGAGTGGTGCTGTTTTTATCCGTCACTAAAATAGTGAACGAGTATCTACAATTTTTTAATGATCGTCCAATATATTTGATGCATTTTAACTATTTCACTATATTGATGATAGATTTTTAACCTAAACCTTCAAATTGAATCTAAGATGAAATCTAGAGTTTTTCACGTCCTTATTTTTACTTTTATTTGTACTATGATAGATGCCCAAATCGACTTAAAGTATCAGACTCCTGATGCTGATATTCTTTCACTTGCAGATGCACCAATGCCTCCATTAATTAGGATGAATGCTGATGGTACTAAAGCGATTTTATTATATCGAAAAGCCTATAAGTCCATCGACGAACTTTCTGAAGAAGAGATGAGACTTGCTGGGTTGAGAATAAATCCCAAAACTAATATATCAAGTCGAGCTAGATATTATAATGATATCAAGTACTACGACATGAAATCAAAAAAAGAATCTTCCATCGAAGGACTACCTGATAATGGAAAATTGACAAATATAAATTGGTCTCCAAATGAAAATTTCATAGCATTTACTAACACCACCGAGAATGGGGTGGAATTATGGTTTGTAGATTATAAAGCAAAAAAGGCTAATAAGATAACAAATGCGAGCCTCAATTTGAATATGAATTCTGGAATGATATGGATGAAGGATAGTAAATCACTGTTAGTGAAGATGCTACCTAGCAATCGTTCATCGTTAATTAATACATCACTGTCCATTCCAGAGGGGCCAACTATTTCTGTCAATGAACTGGGACAAAAAGCACAGAACAGGACATATCAAGATTTGTTGAAAGATGGAAATGATGAGCACAATTTTGAAGTCTTAGCTCAATCTGAGATTCATATGGTCGGACTTGATGGCAGTTCAATAAAATGGAAAGATGCTGGTATGTATTCCTCAATGACAAGTTCTCCAGATGGAAAATATATTGTCATTGCTGAGATCAAAAGACCATTTTCCTATTTGGTGACTTATGGAAGATTTCCGACCTCATATAATGTATATGATATTCTTGGTAATTTAGTTAAGAATGTGGTAGATGTACCGTTGACAGAGGAGTTACCAAAGGGATTTATGAGCACACGTAAAGGAATTAGATCCTTGCAGTGGAGAGATGATAAACCAGCGACTTTAGCATGGGCCGAAGCACTAGATGGCGGTGATCCAGAAAAGGAGGTGGAAATGAGAGATGCAGTGTATCAATTGGAAGCACCTTTCAAAGGGGAAAAGTCCCTACTTACAAAGACCAAACTAAGATTTAGTGGAATAGAATGGGGAGACGATAATTTAGCAGTTGTCTATGATTATTGGTGGAATGATCGGACATTAAGAATTAGTTTTTTTGATCCTTCTGATAATAAAAAAGATCAGACATTATATGTAGAACGAAATTATCAAGATCGATATAGTGATCCTGGAAGTTTTGTGACAAAGAAGAATAAATTGGGGAAATGGACCCTTGATATTGTTAATAACGATCAATTGTATCTCATTGGGGATGGATTCTCAGAAGATGGGAAGTTACCTTTTGTAGATAGATATGATATCAGTGACAATAACACGGAACGAATTTTTAGAGCTAAAGCTGGAGAAAAGTTAGAAAGTATCTCTCGAATGATTGATTCTGAAAAGGGGTTAGTTCTTACAAGATTAGAATCTAAAAATGATTATCCAAATTTCTATTTCCGTAACATAAAAACCGGTAAAGTAGAACCAGCGACTGAATTTGAAAATCCTTTCAAGGCGATTCAAGATGTACATAAAGAAGTAATACAGTATAAACGTGAAGACGGACTTGAGTTATCTGCTACCTTATATCTTCCGGTAGGCTATGATAAATCTAAGAAAGAAAAGATGCCTATGATTATGTGGGCATATCCTAGAGAATTCAAAGATAAAAGTAGTGCTAGTCAGGTAACTTCTAGCAGTAACGAATTCACATACCCTTACTATGGTTCACCTATTTATTGGGTAAATCGTGGGTATGTTGTATTAGATGATGCAGCATTTCCAATTATTGGTGAAGAAGAAGATCAACCCAACGATGACTTTATTCCTCAATTGGTAGGGAATGCAAAAGCAGCCATCGATGCAGTCGATGCTTTGGGATATATAGACAGAAATAAAGTAGCAGTAGGAGGTCATTCTTATGGTGCATTTATGACGGCCAATTTACTGACTCATTCGAATTTATTTGCAGCGGGTATTGCACGTTCAGGTGCATATAATAGAACTCTCACACCCTTTGGTTTCCAGTCTGAAGAGAGAAATTACTGGGAAGCACCAGATGTGTATTATAATATGTCACCTTTCATGCATTGTGATAAGATGAAGACCCCGTTACTATTGATTCATGGACAAGCGGATAATAATTCAGGAACTTATCCCATGCAGAGTGAGCGATATTTCAATGCTCTAAAGGGACTCGGGGCTCCAGTAAGATTAGTGATGCTTCCAAAAGAAAGTCATGGTTATGCAGCAAGAGAAAGTATCATGCATATGCTCTGGGAACAAGATCAATGGTTAGAAAAACATGTGAAGAATAGGGTAGTGACTCCTTAAATCTTTTATTACCACCAAAAATATCCTTACATTAGCTTGTGAGGATATTTTTTTACATAATGGACACGACTTGACTGAGCATATAGTTTGAGACCTCCTTTAGATTCGCTTTTTCATTTCCAATACATTCTATTAGAGTTGCCTCGCTTTGATCAGCAACAAGCAATATGCCCAATACATGTTTTGTGTCGGTTATTGAAGTGCATTTGAAAATGATCCCATTTTCCAATTGTTCTCGACTATTCGACGTTTCACCATTGGTAATGGCTTTTACTATGCGTTCTAGATAATCACGTTCATTATAACTTTCGAGCTCACCTACAGCTAGCGTAGTTACATATACAACCATCGAATCAGCTTCTTCTGTGGGGTACTTATTATCTCTTGTATATTTGAAATGCTCTAAATCATCTGCGAAAAATACTTTGGAGAATGGTTTTTCTTCTTTTTTATATTCTCCGATATTCGTTGTCAGCAGTGCCATTCTAATCTTATTAGATAATGGGTTATTTGGTTTGCCTCGATGAAATCCTTTGATATGATATACTTTATCATCTTCGCTTATTACTAGTACTTGCCTATATCTTTTTTGTGGGTTATCGTAAAACTCTACGTAAAATGCATCAGTATTACCATTATATGATACCGGTTGATATCTATGTAATACACCCCCTCTTGAATCGATATTTTCTTTTGAATACATTATTTTGATCTGTTCGTAGGTTTCATTCATTTCTAGTGAAATAGATCCCATCTTATGCGGAGCTTGAAATCCCAGATATGATTTGGCTCTTTTGAATGTGCTGGGTGGTTGCATGGATACTCCAAAACCCATCTCTTCACTGTAGATATTCTCTTTGGGATGCATTTTGATTGGTGAAGTCTTCGTACATGATGATATAGTTACTGATAAAGTATAAATGAAAAGAATCGTTTTGATAGTATGACTCATAGTCTACATTTGGTAATTTGAGTTAGGAATTAGATCTAAATATATATCAAATTTCTACTATATGGCGGCATCTCTGTTTTGAGGATTTAGCATTTCGTTTTGTTAGAACGCTAAATTTTGAATGTTTTCGAATATTATATGAAGAAAGTGAATTAATTCTTTCGAACTATTACGTTCTTGCAAATAAAATATAACGCCTTATGAAATCTTTACTTAAAGTATCAATTATTTTCATTTGCCTCATCATCTGCTCAGATGTATACACCCAATCAATCAGATCAGGTCCTATGCTCGGATACAATACCATGAGAGAAGTAGGAGTCTGGGTACAATTAAATAATCAGGGATATGCCGCAATAAGATATTGGCCCAAAGCAGATAAGTCAGATCAGAAAATGTCAGAAACATTCTACGTTGAGAATTACAAAGCGAATACTGCAACCATAGCTGTAGGGGATCTAGAGCCGGGTACATTATACGAATTTGTAGTAATCGCTAATGATAAAGAATCTGATAAGATATACGAATTCGAAACTCAAGGACTCTGGCAATGGAGAGAGGATCCGCCTGAATTTAGTTTTATTGCGGGCAGTTGTGTCTATATCAATGAAGAGAAATATGATAGGCCAGGAAAACCATATGGAGATAATTACTCGATTTTCGAGAAAATAGCTGAGGAAGAGGCAGACTTTATGGTATGGCTTGGAGATAATAATTACTTGCGAGAAGCAGACTATAATTCTAGGTCAGGGATTTATCATAGGTATACACATTCTAGGGATGTAAAAGAGATACAACCTTTATTGTCGAAAATGCACCATTATGCAATCTGGGACGATCATGATTTTGGACCCAATGATAGTGATGGTACCTATTGGGGTAAAGATATTACAAGAGAAGCATTTGTAGATTTTTGGGCGAATCTAAATTATGGTGTTAATGGACTTGGTGGAATTACGGGAACATTTACTTGGAATGATTGTCAATTTTATATGCTTGATAATAGATGGGACCGCACACCACAATCAAATGAAGGGCAAATACTAGGTGATAAGCAGCTAACATGGTTAGTAGATGCATTAAGGACTAGCAAGGCTAGCTTTAATTTCATCTGTGTTGGAGGCCAAGTAGTTAGTGATTTTGCTGGATTCGAGAATCATGCTGTATTTGGTACTGAGCGTAAAAAGCTGCTCCAACTAATTGATGATCACAATATTAAAAATGTTGTATTTCTAAACGGCGATAGACATCACTCAGAGGTCAGTCGATATGAAACTCCAGATGGTCAAGTTATATGGGAAATAACTTCAAGTTCTCTTACATCAGGTGCATATGATCACAGCGATGAGCCGAATACCTTCAGGTTCAAAAATTCTATGATTGGGGAGAATAACTATGCTGTGATTTCGATTTCAGGCAAACGAAAGGATAGAAAATTAACGGTCGAGTTTAAGGATGCTAAAGGCAAGAAAATTAAGAAATACAAATTGAGGGAATGATAGTGCGTAATTACTAAGGTTGTCAGTAGTCTTTGTACGATTATTTATAGTGCTTCAATTATGGGTAGTTCTAGGAGCAATGTAGGGCTAGGGATAAACCGTGGGCCTAATGTTGGCGGGACCTTTACCCAAATTGATAACAAAAATATTTATTACACGTCCGCTAATCATTTACCTAAGTAGTTACAATATTTCGCAATATCTATTAATCATATATTTTTGTTAAATATATTGTGTCATAATTTTTCAGATTCTTTTCTATCTTACGCCCTAAGCAATTCACAACAACCCAATATGATTAAAATAGGTGTAATACGAGAAGGCAAGATTCCAGCTGATAATAGGGTTCCCTTGAATCCTCAACAGGCAAAGTACATGTCGGATATGGGTGTGGATATCGTGGTGCAGCCATCTGCTATAAGATGTTTTTCAGACAAAGATTATAAAGATCTTGGGATTCGACTTCAAGAAGATTTATCAGATAGAGATGTGATACTGGGAGTAAAAGAAGTTCCAATTGAAGACTTGCTTTCTGGGAAAACATATTTCTTCTTTTCCCACACTATTAAGGAACAAGCTTATAATCAGCCTCTATTAAAACATATCGTTGATAATCAAATCAAATTAATAGATTACGAAGTACTCACAGATGAGAATGGTTCTAGAGTGATTGCATTTGGTAAGTTTGCAGGGATGGTAGGAGCACATAATGCGCTATGGACTTATGGACAGCGTACAAAAGAATATGATCTGCCTAGGATGAAGGACCTGTTTGATTACAAAGCGGCCACTCAGGTTTATGATAAAATAAAATTTCCAAAGCTAAAAATAGTCTTGACAGGTACGGGCAGAGTAGCGGGCGGTGCGGCGATGGTATTAGAAGATATGGGCATAAAAAAAGTAAGTCCACTTGATTACCTTTCTAATGATTTCGACTATCCCGTGTACACACAATTGAATAGTTTCTTCTATACAACAAGAAAAGACGGGGAAATTTTTAATTCTGCTCAAGATTTCTACGATAATCCTACTGAATACATTTCTGATTTTTCTCATTTTCTACCAATGACGGATATCATGATTAATGGGATATACTGGAACAACGATGCTCCAGCATTTTTCACTTTGGATGAAATGAAATCTGATAAGTTTGGGATCAAAGTAATATCCGATGTAACCTGTGATATCGCACCTGTTTCATCTATTCCTTGCACGATAAAGGCTTCTACTATAGAAGATCCTGTTTTTGGTTTTGACCCTAGGACTGGAACTGAAACCACTCCACATGGGGCAGCGGTGGTAGATATGATGACTATAGATAACCTTCCTAACGAACTGCCAAGAGATGCGTCTACATCGTTCGGCGATATGTTTATCAATAACGTATTAAATGAATTAGGGAACCGTAGAAGCGAAATCATCCAAAGAGCTACAATCGCTGAATATGGTAACTTAGGTAAGAATTTTGAGTATTTGAGGGATTATTTGAATGGTAAGTAATTCTTTCTTAGTTAGTGGTCATCTATATTTTAAACCAATACTTGATGATGTATAGGCGTTAAGAAGCTCGAAAGAGTAAAGTCTATTCTTCAACACCCCTAATGGAAATCCATGCTAATCCTTTAAATCCATACGATCCTTGTTCCATTGAATAATTTCTTTATTCATTTATGCATTTGACCCAATCTACACGTCTATACAATATAGCATAAGCATCGAACTTATGTTTTCGTTAATACCTTATGATTGAAAGAATCAATTCTTATATTAGATTGGTCTTATTAATCGTACAAAATGAAATGTATGAAATTCAATAAATTAATAATTGGGATGTTGCTAATATTTTCTGCAGTCGGTTTTTCTTATTTTGATGCTTTCGATTATGACAAGGCATGGAAAGAAGTAACACAAGCAATGGAAAAAGGACTCCCTAAAACTGCACTTGATAAAATAAATGAGATTTATCAGTTCGCGCTGAATGAATCTAACGTAGAACAACAAGTGAAGGCAACTATTTCTGGAGCAAAACTAACACTTGATACTAAAGAGCTAGGTCTTGAAGCCATTGTGAAAACTTTAGATGAGAGACTATCAGCTTCCAAAGCTCCAGTTAAACAGCTGTTGCATTCTATGACAGCGGAATTGTTTCAACAGTATTATAGTAGTCAATATTATAAAATATCTCAGCGTACGAATCTAGAGTCATTTGATACTGGAGACATAAGAACTTGGGCTCCCAACAACTATCGAGATTATATCGCTGAACAATACTTGCTATCCACATCAGAGGCAACTAGAGAATACAAGACTGAAAATTTCAAGAAGTTATTGAGCAATGAAAATACAGTCTTAGATTTGAGGCCTGCTCTATACGATCTATTGGTTGATCGTGCAATAAACTATTTTTCCACCAAGGATTATAATGTAATTACTCCATCATTTGGTTTCTCGTTGGATTCTCCTGATTATTTTGGGGCTGTGGACTCGTTTATCGAATTGGAAATCCTTTCTGAAGAGAAGGATTCGAAACTTTTTAGAGCTATCAAACTATTTCAAGAGCAGCTTAAATATCAAGCTACTTTTTCTGATCAGAAGGTATTGGCTTCGTATGATTTAAAAAGACTGGATTTTGTACGAAGTATTAGCGATATAGCGGATGTTGATTCGCTTTTTGAAAAATCATTGGCTCAATCATCGACTTATTATAAAGGAACTATTGCACATCCATTTGTGATTCGTTTAGCTCAGGTTTATGTCAATTCTGAAAGGTACGAAGAAGCATTGGGGATGTTAGATAAACTATCTAGTGATAGTCTGGA
This sequence comes from uncultured Saprospirales bacterium, assembly GCA_963975265.1. Taxonomy (GTDB): domain Bacteria; phylum Bacteroidota; class Bacteroidia; order Chitinophagales; family Saprospiraceae; genus CAJXUU01. The sequence goes on along the minus strand of CAXBGT010000037.1, from coordinate 20,615 downwards.
GGGTTATATAAGCGCTCAGAAACAAAACCTAATCAATTCTATTAATCACAAACACTTAGCATTACAATCAGAGCAAGTAGTGCCTTCTAAATCTAATTTCTTGATCAATGTAACTTCGAGGAATTTAGAACAGGTTTATTTTAAGTTGTTGAAGGTGAATGAAAAGGATTTTGCTGATTTAATGAATAGTAAACAAGAAGAACAATATAAAAAAATAGAAAATTTTCCCATCCTTAAGCAATGGAATAGCGAAAACCTCCGAGATGGATACAAGCAATCTTCATATGAAGAAATTATTGATGGTCTGGACCTAGGTAGATATATCATCGTATCTAGCAATAGTGATGATTTTAAAAAAGAAAGCTCATCATATCATTTTACTGCATTCTTTGTATCAGACCTAGCTTATACTTCATATGGACAATTCGATGGGAAGAAACTCTTTGTCAGAAATAGATCGACTGGTAAGCCTGTCTCTAATGTGGAAGTGGAAGTGTATACAAGAGAATACAACCGAGAAAAAAGGAAAAATGAATTAAAATTAGTCCAAACAGCAAAGTCTGATTCTGATGGTTGGCTTGATATCATCGAAGTAAAAAATAATTCATTTCAGTATAAGTTAACAAAAGGAAATGATGTACTTAACCTAGAAGTGTATGATTATTTTCACCGACAAAGAAAGGCAGATTATACAAGTGAGAAAACTGAAATATTTATAGATCGAGCGATCTATAGACCTGGTCAAATAGTGCATTTCAAAACGCTTTCGCTCAATATCAATCAACAGGGACTCCCTACTATTCACGAAGGAAAGAAACTTGTTGTGAACTTGAAGGATGCAAATGGGCAACAAGTAGAAACACTTGAAGTTAAGTCAAATGATTATGGTAGCGCTTCAGGAAGTTTTATTCTTCCTGTAGGAAGATTGACAGGGTCTTTTTCAATAGAAGTGGATCACGGACGGAAATCTTTTAGTGTAGAAGAATACAAAAGGCCAAAGTTTGAAGTAGAAATTGACACACCTAAAGGGGAATTGAGTTTAGGGGATTTAGTTGAATTTTCTGGGCTTGCAACTGCCTTATCTGGAAGTCCAATATCTGATGCTAAGGTACAGTATACGATTATGCGTCAGACCTACTATGGATGGTGGAGTTGGTATCGCAGAGTGCCATCAAGTTCTGAGATGGTAGAACAAGGTGTTGCCAAAACAGATCAGTCTGGTAAGTTTATGCTGGATTTTACTGCGGAGGCTGATGCCAATATGAAATTAGAAGAAAATCCTACTTACAGTTATGAAGTCTCTGTAGATGTGACTGATTTATCTGGAGAAACAAGGTCTGCTACAGAAACTATTTCTATCTCAGCACTTCCATATTCTTATGCTATAGTGATGGACGAAATAATAGATATCAAAGATCTAACTGCGATCAAAGTCAAAGCGGTTACTTCTAATGATGTCTCATTGAAATCAGATGCCATTTTTAAAGTTATTGAGCTACAACAGCCTGATGTTTGGAAACGGAATAGAAGATGGACTACTCCGTCTAATCCCTTGTATAAAAGAGGAGAATTTGAGAAGAAAATAGATCGAATTGGCTATAATAATATATCTGTTTTGAGTGAGTATGATGACAAGAAAGTGGTCTTCGAAGGAAAGCTTGATATTCCAGTGAATGGTGTGAATGTAGATGTTAGCAAATATGTTAAAGGTGGTAAAGCTTATAGAATTGAAATTATTTCAAACGAAAAATATAAGAATACAAAAATCATAGCTAAAGATTATATCGCAGTTACAGATTCAAAAAATAACAAATATCCTACATTAGTACTTCTCTATGTAAATCCGAAGACGAAAGTAGCTAAAGTCGGAGAAAAGTATGAAGTGAATTTAGGTACTCCCGACAATGAATTACAAGTGTATTACACGTTTATAAGAGATAAAGAAATTGTACACAAAGGGATAGCTGATGTTGATAACAATTTCACCGTTTGTTACGAACCCACTGAAAAGGATAGGGGAGGAATCACTCTATTTTTAGATTATGTAAAGCATAATTACTACAAACGAGTCCAGCAAAGTGTAAACCTCCCTTGGGATCACAAAAAACTCAATGTTGAGTTAGTGACAAAGAGAGACAAAGTGTTACCAGGTTCTAAAGAAGAGTGGATGCTGAAAATCTCTGGCCCAGATAAAGATAAAGCAATAGCAGAAGTGCTTGCTACAATGTACGATGCTAGCCTTGATCAATTTGTGAAACATGAATTCTCTTTTAGTCCATATATTTCACATTATGGGCACTTTCAAAGTCAAGCATTTGGTTTTGATTACGGGTATTCGGGAGAACTCAATTACCAATGGAACAGAGTGCAAAGCGATCGAGTGAATCTTCCAGGAATTCCAGCGTTGAAAGGAATGGAAATAGGATACAGTATGGGCTATTTATATGATGGTCAATACGAGACGATGTCTAGATCTCAAATGAAAAGAGGAAATGCAGCTACGGCACATGCGGATGGTGTAATGGCTGCAGCACCTATGATGGAGGAATCCGCTATGATGAGTAGTTCAGTGGAATCTGAGCAAGATATGGAGGGTGGTTCACCAAACAATAAAAATGAACCGATTGGCGGAGAAGAGATTAAGCCTACAAAAGAAATATCAGTCAGGAAGAATCTCGATGAATCCGTATTCTTTTATCCAAACTTAAAAACGGATGTAGATGGTAATTTACTCATCTCATTTACCATGAACGAAGCGCTGACGACATGGAAGCTATTGACATTTGCCCATGATAAAGATCTACGTTATGGTATGACATCTCACGAAGTAAAAACTCAAAAAGATGTTATGATTCTGCCTAATGCACCGAGATTTCTGCGAGAAGGAGATCGGCTTGTCTTTCCAGCTACGGTAAGTAACTTATCAAGTGAAGACTTATCTGTTACTACTCATTTAGAGCTGATTAATCCAGAAACGAACAAAGTAATCAATGATGTTTTTGGTTTAAACCAGAATCAGTCAGTCGTTAAAGTTGCGAAAGGGGAATCAGCTAGAGTCGATTGGGAAATCAATGTGCCATCAAATTACAAGAAATTAGTTAAGTATAGAGTAACTGCAGTTGCTGGTGATCACACGGACGGGGAAGAGAATATACTTCCAGTTGTAACCAATCAGATTCTGCTGACGGAAACAAAAGTCGTATCTGTCAAAAAGCAAGAAAAAAAATCATTTGTTTTTGATGCATTATCTAACGGTAGTGCCACTTCTCAACCACATAGATATACATTCGAATATACAAGCAATCCGATTTGGTATGCTGTGCAAGCTCTGCCATATCTGATGGAGTACCCACATCAATGTACAGAGCAGATCTTCAATAGAATGTATGCGAATACATTGGCAAGCCATATCGCGAATGCTAATCCTAAGATAAAGCAGGTGTTTGATGAGTGGAAAGCGTTGGATTCTGATGCATTATTAAGTAACCTAGATAAAAATTCAGAGCTAAAATCTGCCATTCTAGAAGAAACGCCTTGGGTCCGTCAATCGAAATCTGAAACAGAACAAAAGAAGAGAATAGTACTCCTTTTTGATTTAAATAAAATGTCGAATGAAACTGCTTCAGTTCTTGAAGAATTGGGAAGAAGACAAATGCCTAGCGGTGCGTTCCCATGGTTTACAGGCGGAAGAGAAAATGTCTACATCACTCAGAATGTTGTGGAGGGAATAGCCCATCTCCTTCATCTAGGAGTCATCTCAGATCAAGACGGTAAGTATATGCAGATTGTAAATCGTGCACTCGTATACCTTGACGAACAAACTAAGGTCAGATATGATAAACTGAAAGCTCGTATTGGAAAATATGGAGGTGATATCAATAAGGATCACCTGGATCAACTTTCTATCCATTATCTCTTTATCAGAAGTTTCTTCCAAGACAAAGAGGTGCTACCAGCATCCATGGCAGCATATGACTACTATTTTGGACAGTCAGAGAAGCACTGGTTAGGTAAAGGGTTATATCTAGAAGCAATGCTTGGCCTTATGTTGAATAGAAATGAATCTCAAGTGACCAACGATATATCTAAATCATTAAAAGAAAGATCATTCTACTCTGAAGAGCTAGGAAGATACTGGAATCTAGGCAATGGATTCAACTGGTACGAGTTACCGATAGAGTCTCATGCCATGATGATTGAGTTCTTTACAGAAGTTAAGTCAGAAGAAAACTTTGTAGAAGACATGAAAATCTGGTTGTTGAAAAACAAACAGACGAATCATTGGAAAACGACCAAGGCTACATCTGCAGCTATTTATTCTCTTCTTATTCAAGGAGAAGAAAGAGGTATGATATCTTGGATCGAAGAAAGCAATGAGCCAGATATTCGTCTAGGTAATACTAAGATAGATCTTGATCAGCAAGGCACAGAAGTAGGAACTGGATATTTCAAAAAATCATGGAGCTCATCCGAAATTACTTCCGATCTCGGACAGGTATCTATCAAAAACAACAATGAATCGATCGCTTGGGGAGCTGCATACTACCAATACTTCGAAGACCTCGATAAGGTCGATGATTTCCAAGAAACACCACTTCAAGTAACTAGGAATCTATTTGTAGAAGAAATGACCGACAGTGGCCCACAATTAGTCTCTACCGACAAAAATGGCATCCATCCTGGTGACCGACTAATCGTAAGAATCGAAATCAAAGTAGACAGAAGTATGTCCTATGTTCACTTAAAAGACATGAGAAGCAGTGGTTTCGAACCAGAAAACGTCTTAAGCGGCTACAGATGGAAAGGCGGCTTAGGATACTACGAGAGCACTAGAGATCTAGCCTCTCACTTCTTCATCAGTCAATTGAACAAAGGGACTTATGTTTTTGAGTATCCTGTAAGGGCTGTACATAAAGGAGATTTTAGTTCTGGGATTACGAGTATTCAGTGTATGTATGCTCCGGAATTTACTAGTCATAGCTCTGGCGCTAGGATTAATGTTGATTAATTAATTAGATGAATATATCATTGAAAAAAAATAGCATGACTAATTAGAAGCAATAAATAATAATTATTACTAAATATCATGATAGATATTCTTTAACTAATGTTGTCGTTCGCCACGACTGGCATTCATTTTTTGGCTTGATCCTTTGAGATTAACATCTCAACTTACGAATCAAAAAAGATCAAGGCTTTACCTGACTCTTAACGCCATTTGAAACATATTTTGACTAAGCTCACAAAACTCGCCTACGTGCGTTTTCTTCGAAAGCCACACTTGACTCAAACAGTTGTGAGCTCTTAACGCCAAAATACATTCCAAATATCTAAGCCAGCAAAGGCCAATAAACAGTAGTTATTTAAATTAGGAATCTTTAAGAAATAGATAATGAAGTGAATGGAATCGCGTTTGCCTATCTCAAATTATAGTTAATGTAAAAAAATCTATGTTCACCAAAAACTATTTTAAATGCGCTAAAAAATAATAGGCAAAATAAGTGTGTAATTCAACGGAATTATTGATTTGTGAAGTGATAACGAAACAAAATTTCCTATAGATTCCTGGCATTTTTGCTACTTTTTTTGACGGAAAAAAGTAAACCTGTCTGGTAAGACAAAACATAGTTAATGTAATTCAATCCTAGTAATAAGTAAAATTGCATTTTATGATAATAAATCATCATACTTAAGCTAAGTAGTTTATAATAAATGATACTTTTATTCTAATAAAAGTACATTTATGATAAAAAAACTAATAGCATACTTCTTCGCAGGCCTAGTCACAATCCTCCCCATCTCCATATTCATTTGGCTCATATTCTACGTCGTCAATTTCTGCATGACCTACTTAAATCTAGAATCAACCATAATAGGAATCTTAATTGTAGTCCTTGGTCTCATCCCATTGGGATACATAGTAAAAACTTATCTTGGAGGCAAAATATGGAATGATATTGAAAAAAGATTCTATCGGATTCCAGTGCTTGGTCAAATCTATAAAGCATTACAGGATATAACAAAGTCAATTGTAGGATCAGAAAATAAATTCACAGAACCAGTTATTTCGGAGATTACAGAAGGGAGCATGTACAAAATCGGATTTGTCACAAATAAGGACATCACGAGCTTAATCGGTAATCATGAATTTGGAAAGGAACACTCAGGAGGTATGTGTCTTGTTTATTTTCCAATTTCCTTTAGCCTTGCAGGAGATTTATTCTTAGTGCCCAAAAGTAAGTTGAAACCTATTGATAGAAACAATAAAGCCATAATGCAAACCATTATTTCAGGCGGGATTATAGAACAAGATTATGCAGAAATTGTAGCTAAAGCAAGTGATTCTATAGATAAGCCCAAATAGAGTAGGGAACCCACTATTTTACTCAATCAAACCAAAATAAATCTTTTTAAAAAATATATTTCATCGATCATCCCTATAACTCATTGATAATCTAACGCTTTAGTTGACTCCTAAAACCAGTAATACAAAGTCAATAAATTTTAGATTGAAATATACTTGCATTTATTAATTGTGTAACTATCTTTGCAGCCCGTTCAAAGGAACTAGAAAATAAAAACAACGGTTATATACCAAGATAACCTAATAAAGATATATCGCGGGGTGGAGCAGTTGGTAGCTCGTCGGGCTCATAACCCGAAGGTCGTCAGTTCAAGTCTGGCCCCCGCTACTAAAGAGGTTGTAAATCATTGATTTGCAGCCTCTTCTTATTTTAAGGCGGTCATATTACGATCGTTTTTATTTCAAGGTCAATTTAGGGCTAATTATTGGATCTCCAAACTACAAAATTAGATTTATTGATAGTAAGTTCATTACTCTACTTCTATTATGACAGTGTCAGTGACAAGTGATTTAATTTGCTTCCCTATATTTCTATCCAACTTATTATTCTCATCCAGCACTGAAATGAAGCTCAAGATGCATTTGTTAATCTTTTGGTTGTTTGGTTGTCCTTTATGGTAAGATCCTACAATGGGATCTTTATCACTACTACCAGGATACAGGAGCATACTTATAGGAGCATCCCAATACATATTGTAGACATAGAGTTGCTTTAGATCACTATCTGACGCTCTATCTACGTCAATGACCTTCCACTTCGTATCAATAACAAAAGTTTGATCATGGTACTCTACAACAATGTCTGGTCTTACATTTCTATCATTCCAAAATTTCTGTGATTGTTGCTCTTTTACTTTGAAATTATCATCTTGTACTCTTACAAGCATTAGATAGATAAATGATTCCCACAGCATATTCATATCGAATAATAAAGCTAGGAGTTTTGTGCCACCTGACTTTATTTCTGGTGAGTAATTGAGAAGTATTATTTCAGCGATCTTGAGTATTTCTTGATAGGGCTTTAGTTTTCTTGACATTCTGATCCTTGTAAATGTCGATTCTTGAATTACTATTGATTGTTGCTCTGGAAATAATGATTTAAGATACTTTACTCGATCCAATATTTGATGATTAACAGATAGGCTGTCTATTGCATCAAGTGCTTTTGATAATACTTGATTTATTCTATGGTTATAGCTATATACTTGATGGTCTGTGTAGAACCTATCTTTTCTAACTATATTATATTGAATGTTCTTACTAAAATTTAGCTTGCCCTTGAGTGTGGGAAGGTTACTTGAATTTGATTTGTACTCTTTAAACAAACCTCTTCTTACTATTACTTCTAATTGAGATACAAAAATGCTAAAGTAAAGATCTAGTATTGAATTGTGTCTCTTTTTTAGATTTGCTTCGTGAATGGCATCAACAGAGATTCTGTTGGAGATACATAACATATCCAACAGCACATTCCTCCATAAGAGGTAGTCATTATCATCCGTAGTGCTTAGTTTGTCAGCTTTCGGCAGTATTTCTATCGTTAGTTTGCCAACTTGTATTACTCCTACGTATTGAGAGAACTTCACACCATTATGAATGACAGTAAAATACTTGTTTTTATTTTCAGTATTGAATATGATAAGACTATCAAGCTGTGCTCGAGTGAGACGTCTTCCCATCTTATCAGAGTAGATGGTCAACTTTTCATGTTCGAAAACTCGCATTGGAAGATTAGTCAATGTAAATGTCTTTGAAATCCCAATCATTAGAAGAAGTGATCTTGAATACTTTCTTTTCATTCATATCATCAGAGTAGTTACCTCCATAACCATTGAAAGTTTTCATTCTAATGTTTTGAGATGCATCTGACTCCTTTATAAATGATTTACCTAGAATTAAACCAAGCTTACCAAGATCCCCGAAGAAATACTCTTCGAGCAAGGGTATCACTTTATCTTTGAAAACGGTTATCAAGCCTTGCTTAGTTGTCACCTTAAAGAAGTACGAATGACCTATAGCATGATCACTATCTATCAACTTGGATATCCTAAGATTAATCGTTTTGAGTAACTTAACAAGATCTATATCTCCTATGGAACCTTTGTTTCCTGAGGTTTTAAGTAGTGCTGGTTTGGATGGCATCTCAACAAAAGAGAATCTACGTCTTAATGCTGAGTCTAATGCTTCTACGGATCTATCTGCAGTATTCATTGTGCCTAGTATATGAATGTTCTCAGGAACGGAGAAGTCTTCTTTACTGTATGGTAATTTGATTTTGAGTGCTTCTTTTCTTCCAGCTCTTTTGTCTTCCTCTATTAAGGTTATTAACTCTCCGAATATTTGAGATACATTACCTCTATTGATTTCATCAATAATCATTACGTATTTATCTGAGGTGCGCCTCGAAACTACATCTTTGGAAAATAATGACTGGTCTATTTCCTTTCCAAGAATCTGATAGATAGATTGCTGACTAAAATATCTTGGATAAATACTTTTTATAGAAATATCCAAGTCTATATACAGCCAATCTACCTTCCTAAATTGGGAATACCTAATTGGTGCTTCTGGATCGAAGAAGTAATCGCCAGACACAATACCAATTGCTTTTAATTTTTTCATGCCATTTGGAACAAATACAAGTTGTCCTTCCTTCATCCAAACTATAAACCTCCACATAGCATCTATATTAAATGTCGGTTTTAATGCATGTCCATCTACTGATTCAAATATTTCTCTCACATCTGATTTTGACTTTACACCAGTGTAATCTTTTCCTTCTCCCCATCCTAGAGCAATGCAACTATTTTTGATGCAATATTCATAGATTTCATTATCCTCAGGACTTTGCGAATTTCCTAATGATATCTTGTTAATATTTTCATTGAAGTACTTCTTATCTATAAATAAAGAGTCGCTTGCTTTTTCTAAGATGGTACTTGTATCCTTACTCTTCTCTACCAATTCTTTAAATATACCTGATCTTATTTCGTACCTAATATCTGTATTTGCTTCTTCTCCTGATTCATTTATCTCATTAGTCAATACAGGCTTAATCCCTTCAATGAAATCCTCATAGCTCATTGATTGATGAAATGTAGAGAAAACAATCTGACCTTTCTCTACATAGTCATCATATCTTTTTCGTAATTCTGGTCTATCTTCTTGCTTTAATTCTTCTAGTGATTTATCTTCAATAATACCCACCGCATAATTGATAGAGTTGTACGTTTTACCTGTCCCTGGAGGACCATAAAGTATTGTGTTTAAGGGAAAGCTCATGTCATTCTCTGGTGTATTAAGGAAATTACTAATTGATTTTAATAATTCATCCAAGGCAGTATCATTATCTTTATTTGTCCATGCCGGTGTATTGTCATACGAATCAACTGAATTAGATTGACCGAATAGTTGCTTACTGACTATAGGTGATGATTTTCCAGTTACAAAACCAATTTCACAATTTGACTCATCAGAAAGTGGCTTTATATAAAATTTAGTTGCTCTTAACTTGTAACCATCCTTTTCTAACTTCTCCACAAGACGGGGGTGGATGAATTTCAATTCTGTTTCATCTCTATTTTGTCTATGAGGTTTTTGCTCAGTTTCAAATTCAAAACCAACATTTTCCATCTTTAATCGAAGAGATTCGTAAATGGATTTTCTACTTGAAAGGTTAATAGTTGCAGAAGACAGATTATCGTCTAGAATTGAGTTGTAACGTTTAATATTAATTACGTCTTTCGTAAGATAATTATATTCCTTAGAGTCTTTTTTTATTGTTAATCCACTCGATTTTATATTCTTTGCTATTTGAATACCAATTGTGCCAAGGTATGTGGCGAAATTAAGATGACGATTTGAGGAAGGAAAACTTTTGTAAAATGCACACATTGAGTCATAGTCATCATTTTTTGATAAAACTTCTCTTAAAATATTTTTCCAGTATTTGTAATAAATGGGGTTTTTAACTGGATTTTGACAATGTTTGATTACTGAGTATATGTGCGGTAAATGCTGCTTTAGGCTTTTCTTTAAAGGGAAATTGAAACTTTGGAGGTTTTTTGAATCCTTAATTAAATTAAAGAATTCATGTAGTATTAACTTATTACCATTATCATCAAATGTACCTTCTTTGAAGTTACCAATCCAATTATTGAGTTTAACAATTTTGTCAATTTTATTTACAAATATTGATAAGTCTTCAGTATTATCGACAGAAAAAGATTTTTTACTATCTTTTAGAAATTCTATTACCCTATTTAAAGCTTTTTTATTGTTCTCTAAATCTTGATTACTCTCTTTTTTTGTTTTTTCTAAAAAATCAAGTTTGTCTTCTAAATTTCCAAGCCACTTCTTTTCACTTTCATATAATAAGTTAAAATCTGTATCAAAATCAGATTTCACTTTGTCATATGGAAAGTTGTATTTCTTTACGTAATCTTTTATGTTCATTCAGTCTTTTTATAATTGGTGCCAACGCTTCGGCTGTACCCGTCGTAGCCTGCCGATAGGCGGCTATGATCGTGGTCAAAGCATGTTATCTGCTGGTTTCTATTCTTTTTATAATTTCAGTCCATTGGTCACCGTAATTCCTTTCAATAAGTTCAATTTCAACTACTACAACATTTAGAGATTCTAAGGTTTCCCTTCTCCTTTTTTCCAATTCTTTCTCTCTTGTTACTTGATTTATAGGTTTTACATAGTAATAAACTTTGTTATTTAATTTACTCGTAGCCATCAGTCTTGCTCTTTTAGTCAAAACCCACCATAAATCAATTTCGCTAAAATCGAGTCCAAATCCAGCCATGTGAACGTCACCAGAAAAAAACAACTCTACCCATGAATAGTGATCAAATGATTTGTTTTCTAGTTTTTGTTCAATGGATGCTATCGGTTTATGTTCTTCTTTATGTCCGAAATCATATTCTCCTTTTAAATATTGGTTAATTTTCCCAATAGACCCACAATAATGATTCATTCCTAGCATAATTGACTTTGGCACATCTAATTCACCATGAATATTCCAAACTCTAAATGATTTATTAGCTTTAGAACAAATAAGTTGTTTATGTCTTCTTAGGCTATAGAGATTTTCGGTGCTTCTATGTAATAATGAATTTTGAGGGTCGTTCAGTTTGTGAGCTTCAAGAATCGCATAATCATAGTTTGTAGAAATAAAATCGGTTACGTCAAGATGGAGTAATTTTTGAAAATACTTATTGGTTGTTTGCCCCTTTAGTTTCTCCACTATTTCCCCCTTTAGGTTCTCATTTTCTTTCCAATTCAATCTAATTCTTTCGTAAGCAATAATGTTTGGTACAAATTGAGTCTCGAATTTTGTATCTCTCATTAATTCTTCCAACAAATCATTCCAACTAATTGAACCCTCACTTAAGTAATTTATACCATTTCCGTAGAATACTGTTTTAGTCATATTTCTTTATTTTGTAAATGGATCATTATAAAGATTTGATTGTTTAATAGTTGAGGTTATGCCATACTTATTAGATACATCTCTAATTGCATCAACCATCCATGATGGTGTTAGCGGAGAAATATGAATTGTGTTTATAACGTCTCCTAATTTTATAGGTACAAATACACCAGACCTTGGATTAGTGGAATTCAAATCGTATCCTTTTTTATCCCTTGGTATGCTTTCTTCATCGCTAATTACGATTCTTACTTCACTTTCATGTTCAAACGATTTTCGCTTATGCATAAAAGGAAAAAATGTGTTTCCTTCAGGTAACCATTCCGTTTGATAATCTATATATTTAACTAATCCCATATATGAGTTATCTGGAAGGTTATTTTGCAATAATTCATAATTCGTTTCTATTGCTATGGAACCTTCTCCATTCGAATATAAATCCCACATTGCAGCGGACTCAAACTCATTTTTATGCCAACAACTTATATAATACCATTGCCTTCTAAATTTGGCCAATACATTATTTCCAATCTCTTGAGATTGAATAAGCCTTTCAATTGGTATTCCAGAATCAATACTGGATTTCGCATAAACTAAAGGTGAAAGAATGGAATTCGCTTTTGAGTAACTCCCTTCAAATGGATCTTTAAACAAATCGGCTCTGCAAAAAAAGAGCTCCTCCTTTGAAATCAATGAAACGAACTTTGTAAAATCCATATATCTCCAAAGTTTGATTTTTGAATCCTTTGGTTGAATAAAACATTTATGATCAATATTTGCTGGCATTTAATTTTCTTGTTGATTTAAAAAATAGACAGATTAGTATATGTTGTTCTTTTGTGGTATACAATATAAATATAGTTTGAATGCTATTAATCATCATTTATTGAAAGGTCAGAATCTGTAATATTAAATTTATGTACTTCAGGGTCTCCTTTGAATTGAAAAATAATTTTGTCTGTATAGAATAGTACCACATTAAAATCTGAAGTTGTTTTAGAGGAATTATATTTAATTCCATTATAGCCTAAACTTTTTGCACAATCCATAATGTATCTAGTTAAAAAGTAGTCTGGATTCCAATTATCTTGATTTCTGTCTGATCTTCCAATTGTATTGTAAACTTTGAGTGATAAGAGTATTGTTGATATTGAAGGTGATAACATATACCATTGAAATGATAGGTCTAATATTTTATCTACATTCTCACTAATTTCAATTTTCTGCAACCAGACTAATGAGGAGGTAAGATCACCAACAACTTCTTTAATTGAAGTGATAGCACTATTAGCCAAATACAAATGACTCTGCCCAGAATGATTGAATCTTCCTTCAAATGGTATTCCAGTTGGAGCATTTTTCATTTCATCGGAATCTAGAACATCACCATTAACTAATCTAGACCTATAAAAGAACCCAATAATTTCAGTTACTGGAAGTTTCTTATCTGCAATTTCATTATATATTTTCTGGGCGAACTCGTTTTTATATGCTAAAAGTGGATATTCTTCCAGTTCTTCTTCAAATTGTCGTACCTCACTTCCATACATTCCATAAACTTCATCCATATGCTCCTCAATTTCACGTTCAAGTTTGGTTTGTAAACCTACTGGTGTTGAGATATCAAAACTCGAGTTTCCACAATGTGGACATTCCAATTTGGTTGCAATTTTTTCCTTTTGCTTTTCTGTTATTTCATAATCTAATAGTAGATCATAGACATCAGTTCTTCTGCCATACATCCAAATAACATCACCTCCGTCGAAGGACTGACAATACAAACAATAATGTATTGCCTTCTGTACCTCATCAAGAATTATTTCTTCATTTTCTGATAATTCTATTGTCATTGTTTATTTATTCTTGCAGATAACGTCCAAGAGTATGTGGCGGTCGACCAAAGGGAGACTGACATCATACTCAATGTTAAGCACTGGTACTACTTCATTGGTTTTTTCCAGTATGAACTTGCCTTTTTGTACCGCTCTTCTTCTTTTTTAATTTCATAATAGGAACCTCCTGGTTGAATATTAACATTCCCAGTTAATATGTCATGTGTTCCTCCAAGCTTCTCTATAGATACTAAATCTTCAGTTAGATTTCTAAAGACACCACTAAAACCTTTGCTTGGAATAATATTGTTCATGAAATCCAATTCTTTAATGTTTAAGTTTATATTAGGTAATTTGATATAATTAGATAGAGGTGTCATATTCCATATAACGGCTATACTGGACATGTTGATTCCCTTATTGTTGTCCACATTATATGAAGATTTTAATTTGTCTAATTCATTCATCACCTCTAAATGAATTCCATTTATTTTTTTAATGTATTTATCTCTATCCTTGTCTGCTAGCATTAATTCCAGCTCTCGTAAATGTTGACGACTCTTTTTAAAGACTGAATTTTCTCTTAACTGATAAGCTGCTTCAACTATGCTTTTACTATCCATAGTCTCTTGAGCTAAATATGAGCTAAACAATGGAAATTGTGCTTTTAATATGAATGCCTCATCAATATGCTTTATTTCATTAACAGTTTCTCTTGTTTTAGTTTTGAAACTACTAAGCAATGAGGTGTATTTGCTAAAGTCAGTTGAATCAATTTTATTTAGAACATTTGATAAAAATGATTGGCGAATTGGATAAAGAAATAAATCAGCTTTTAAGTAATCTGCAGCTAATGTATAAAATGATGTTCTATCTGAAAGCCAAGTTAAACCACTGCTAAATAGTTTAAATTCATAAGAGTAGCCATCAAATAGGTCTTCCTTAGTTTTGTGAGAGGTGAATTCGTTTCCAAACTTATCATATAAGATCGGTTCAATTTTTCTTTCTTTTTTAAGTATGTTGTATTTTTCAAAAGTTTCAGATATTATTGCCGAATGGATCTTATCTTGAGGTTTAAGATTGACGTTTTTATCCGTTGAATTAATGAGTAATTTCTGGGTAAGATAAAATAAACTAGAGCTCATATCCCACGTAAATGTCATATTCATAGCCAGACTTTCAAAGTATTCTTTGTAATCTTTATCAGTAATTTGTCCTGTTTTAATTTTTAAAGCAATTTTAGATGTTAATTTGGATGCTTGTTTTTCTATCTCATTGTATTCAATTATATTTTTTGATATAAATCTTATATCATCAAAAAGAGCTGTCCTTTTCTCTCGATATTGTGGCTTATAGTCGTCAATACAAATTATATAGTCATAGAATAATATTGCAGTTATATAATTTTCAAAAGCAACTATGTCGGCATCAATAATTGCTTTATTCTTGATAGGAATGTTACCTAACAATCGTTGAATTGCAGTAAGTGAGGCGTTATCTATTAGAGCATATCTCATTTTATATAGGCTATTATATTATTCTGTTGTTGTTTAACTTTTGACATTCCTTTTTTCAATTTAACTATAGTTTGCTTTATGTATCGACCACTAACATTATTAGTATAAACAACTGTTAGTGAGGGATAAACTGAAAGCTCTCTAATCTCATTCGCTACATTAGTGCACTTTGAAAGCCCCATATTGTCAAGTATCACAATATATTCATCACTCCCAAGATAAGCATCTTTTCCGTTATACTCACTAAGTTGTTGTTGAAGTAGACAAAGTACTTGATCGCCTTTCAGTCTAGAGTTCAGATCATTAAATATTTTCATTTCATCTATATCAATGAAAAAAACAGAGATTCTATCATTGATAATTTCAATTTGACCTATTAATTCAGCTGCGGTTATTGTTTTTTGCAATCAGATTCTATTTTTTAGTTTTTACTTGGGCTTAACGTTTAGTATAAGAAACGGAGGGCAATAAATAAGCACCTTACGTTTCAGTTTATTACTTA
Source organism: uncultured Saprospirales bacterium (assembly GCA_963975265.1). GTDB lineage: Bacteria > Bacteroidota > Bacteroidia > Chitinophagales > Saprospiraceae > CAJXUU01. Next base: position 4,963 of record CAXBGT010000037.1, on the reverse strand, counting down.
GCTAAATATAAATATTTTGCTTTTATTTTTTCTTCTATAAACGCCAAATTTTATATTTAGCGGACTTTATTAATACTCACAGACCTTTCGGTTTAGCACAAACGCCCTATGTTTTTTATACATTGTTGGCAGTAGGTGTTTTATTGTCGTCTATTATTTTATTATAATATACTTTCTCGTAATAAATAACCATGTATAGAGCCACGTTCAATCATAAAATCAAGTATTGGTATTATTTTGTTTTTCAATTTTATTTCTTCTTTTATTTTTTGTTTGTTGATGAAAACAAATTTTCTTAAAAATTTTTCAAGGTAATATTGAGTGTTTGATTCTAAATCGACAAGATTTAATGATTTATTGTTTGAAACAATTGTATAAATCCAATCAATACCTTCATCTTTAAAGTTTGAACCGATTGAATTTAAAACTTTGACAATAGAATACAATACAGCAGGAATGTTTCCTATTTCTTTTGAAGTGTTTGTATAAAGTAATAAATTTTCTTTTTTTAAGCTACGCCACTCTTCAATTCCTTCACTCCACCAACGCCAAGCGAGCAAGTAATTTATTATAATTTCTTTTAAATGATAGCCACGTTGATTTGAACATAGTTCTTTTATTTTGGGATATAGATTGTTCCATATGTGCCAAAATTGTTCATACTTATTTATGTGATTTTCAGCACTTATTAATTCTGAAATAAATGAAGCTGTTTCTTCTGTTGCAGAAAGTGAATCAACAAATGGTTTAAGATATTTGTCAATTTCGATTTTTTCCCTTTCTAAAATGAAATATGCAAACCTCTTAAAAATATGTAATCGTAAAAAATAAATGTTGGAATCATCTCCCGAATCTTCTTTGTAACTTCTTCTATCATTAAGTAACTGTGGTGCCAAAAAGGGCAAAGATTTAGAATAGATATCTAAGTGAGTTTCATCTTTTGTGTTGGAAGGAATTAATTGAAGAACTATTTCTAAACCATGAATGTCAAGTGAAGAAATATCATTTATATCAAATAAGTTATTCTCAAAAATAAAATCAGAATTTGTCTTTTCTAATTCTTCCATAATCGAGCTTTTAGAAATTCGACCCCAACCTTGCTTTTTCCTTATTTCCGCAATAATATTATTGTAAATAGGTTGAAGTTTTATATATCCAAATAAAATTGATTGAGCAATTTTTGGATTTAGTTCCCACAATTTTGATTTGTGAATTGATTCAATGACGTAATCACATATTCTTTTATAGGCTCCGATAGCTGTTTCATCCAAAAGAGCCAAAACCATGATTGAAATATAATCTTCTGTTTCTTCCGAATATTCATTTATTAGTACTGGAATTGCATGGACAGATGCTTCAACCCCGTCACTTATTTGGTAATCGTAATTATCGGCAAAAAGATTAGACAGAGAAGAATGAATAATTTCTTTGCAAAAAGCTTTATCTTCTTTTGATAGCTTATCTTTATGTTCAATTAATAATTTGGAACACGAAAACGCAGGTATAGAATAATCAAACATAGCTAGCCCATTCCGTCCCAATTTCAGTTCATTAACAAGTTGTTTTGTTTCAGATAGAGCTAAAAGAGGATTTTTATCATAGTCCTTATGTTTTGCTGTTTTTGTTTGATTATTATCACTTTTAAAGAAATCAGCCCATAATTTTAGTGATGTATATTTGAACATTTCTTGGTATTGATTATGTGCTTGCTCACTTTCGTTTCTATGTTCATCTGAAAGTTCTTTGGGACTAAATTCGATTAAAAGATTATTGTCGTCATGTTTCGATACTTTTGGTATTAAGTTCCGTCTATCCATTCTTGCCAACAGTATTCCATATGCTTTATCTGTTGAAGCGTTGGATTTGTATTGGTCAATTATTTGATACAATTTCTCAATGAATTCAGAATTTTGTTCTTCTGTAAATCCTTTTACACCGAAAAGCTGATAATTAAAAAACAATGATTCTAAATTTAAACTTCTATGTTTGTCTTCACATGACTTTAGCCTTTCATCCGTGTATAAAATATCCTTAATTTTATTCATTCCATATCCTATTCCATATGTGGATTTGGCTTGAAATTCATTTGAGCATCTGATTGTATCTAAATGAAACAACTCAATTGTTTTAAACAATATTGAAGCTATTTCATGGAATTTATCAGGATTTGCAAGCACGACACTACAAACAATAGAAGTAAGAGAAGCTGATTTGGAATTAGTAAGGATTTTTAAAAGAATATTATGAACAATTTCTGATTTTAAAATTTGAGCAAATTCTAAAAGAATTTTTTCTAATGCCATGTGCATTGATTGCAATAAGTACGGTACTACAGGGCTTCCGTTTCCACGATACATACCCCAAATAGCCGAACTTAAATATTGGCTTACTTCTTCTCCATTTAAATGTAATGTAATTATTTCAACGTCCTTCTTCCCATAATCAGAATGGCTATAAGATTCAACGGCCCTGTTTGTAAAATCAATGATGAAATCTATTGTTTCATGGAAATCTATTTGTAATAGCCATTTTATTGGTGTCTGATTAGCACTGGCAGGAAAATAATTGAGTTTGTGTTTGTCCGTTAAACCATAACGGCTTTCCATTGAATCTCTTTCATATCCGAATCTGTCATGTTTTCTCGGTTGCTTTTGCCAAAATAAATCACACAATTTAATTACATGTGTTGGAAGTGTTTTTATTAATTCAATTGCTATATATGGCTTCTCTAGAACTTTTGAGCAAAGTCCTTGGTAGGGGTCTATGTGATTTGCCCATTTATTAGCAATAACTTTTTCAAAAATTTCGTTTAGTTCTTCTCTTATTTCACTGGCTGAATTAAAAATTACTTTTAAAATGTTTTCTTCTGCACCATCTTGAATGTAGAAGTTATCTTCAGTTTCAGTCTTTTGAATTATACTTAAAGCCAACAACCCTGAATACCGTGTAGTATTACCTACTTTGTTGAATTCGCACCAATCTGTTAAAACTGGTAGTATAAGTTTTAGATTATTGTCTAAAAAATCAGTTTTGTACTTGTAAATAATAATAATTACATCTTCCCAACCTTTGCCTTTAGGCTTTATAACTTCAATATTTTGAACTGCTGAAATGTCTGTGCATGCTATTCTCAAAAGGAACAGAATACGTTTTAGTATTTTAAAATCATTTGCAATGATTTTCTTCTCGAAAAAATTAAAAAATGTCTCTGAATAATCCGATAATAATACAGAAACTAAAATTTCATCTTTCCAAAATTGTGTTACATCAACGTTGATAAAAGCACTTTGAATAAAATTCTCTATTTCTTTACTGTTTTCAGATAAATGGGTAGATAACCACAATCTGAATGCTCTGCGAATGGGTAATGAATTTCCTAATTCGTCAAAAAAACCTTTTATGTTTGAATAATTTGAAAAACTACGTGAAACTATCTTGTCCAATGTCCATTCTTCATAAATGTCATGAGTAATGAAATATCCGTTATGTGTGTCGTCATATCCAAGTATTTCGTCTTGCTTTAATTGAAATAATGCTGCTTGTGGTAAACTGTTTGCATTGATATAAAATCTACCTGTTTCACATCTTTGTTTGGCAATGCTGACAATACACCTTTCTCTTTCAAGATGAAGGTTATCTTTTTGAATAGTATTTTGTATTTTCTTTTTCCAAAGCAAATCAATAAATCCATTATAATTTCCTTGTTTGTCAATGTTTGAATATTGTTGAACATACTCCCTTAGATAAAACAAGTTTCTAAGACGTTCTACGAATTTTTGATTGTCGGGAAGTGAAAATTTGAATTCATCTGCGATTGATTTTAATTCATCAGCACCAATCAAAGAAATATTATTCACTTCAAATGGCAACTGATAATTTTCCTTGATGTGAAAAGTTAAATCATTAAGATAAGCGTAGCGTGTTGTAAATATAATATTCCAAGCATTCTCTTTTAACTTTTGTATTAATGTAGTGAGAATATCGTTGTTAGAAATCTCAGCGAGTTTTTCTGCGGAATCAATTACAAATATTTTAAGTGGTTCATCTTTGTAAGTATTAAGAAACTGTACAAATGTAAATTTGTGGTCAAAGTGAAATATGTCATTAATGTGATTTACATTAAGTTCATTTGCTTTAAAAACACAAATTGGTATTTTGTTAAAATAAGAATTATAATATTCCTTGAAAATTGCGGTTTTCCCACAACCGCCTTCACCTGAAATAATTATGTTTTTTTTCGATTGAGAAGTATTTGCTATTGCTTCAACAACAGAATTTCTGTCAATTTTAATTTGTTTGTCTCCGAATGATATTTCCGTTTGAATTGCTTGTAAAATATTCTCGTTGTGTTTTGAAATTTCATCAAGCAAATCTCCTTGGTTTGGTTCAAGGCTAAAAAAAATGTCATTAATATATTTGTTGTCTGGTAAAGATAATTGTAATTCAAAATGACTTGGAACTCGCCATTGAATATTAACCCCTTCTTCCTTAGCAGCTTTCTCAATATCTAATTGATATTGCGGTTTTTTTTTACTTTTAGTAGTGCTTTCAGATAGTTCTTGGTTGATATAGAAAAATAATTCGTCTAATTGTTTATTTTTTGATTTAGCTTTTTTAATTGAATCAATAAGGTCGTCTTTGTTGACAGCAATTGAGGTTGTATAATACTTAGATTGAAAACCATAATGTTTTCCATCTTTTTCAATTGGCTCTGTCTCAATTCCTGTTTGGTTTTTGTAGCGAAATAACCCAATTCTATTATTAAATTCAGCACAGAAAAGCAGATAAGACATTTGTTCAAATGCCCAAGTTTCTTGATTGTCGTATTTTAAACCAAAAATTTTCCAATTCATTTTTTGATATTTATCCTATTGTTGATATTGGGTACTGCTTTTTTCACTTACTGCCAACGGCTCAGTGATATGGAGCGGACGCAGCGATAGCAAGTCTGATCTCATATCAC
>CAXBGT010000036.1:0-32025 GCA_963975265.1 uncultured Saprospirales bacterium | reverse complement strand
TTTTTACTCTTTACTCTTAAAACTTCAACTTAAGATATCAACCTTAAATCCTAACCTTTAGAAACCTTTCCGGGATTATCTTTTAAAAAGCTACCCCAATCTTTGTAGTTTTTTTTGCCAGCAAGTGGACCAGAACTTTGATTAAAATGTGTGACAGCGGCACCAAGTGCATCGGTAGCATCCAAAGGTCCATCTGTTATCTTAATATTTAAAATACTTTCTAGCATAGCGGCTACTTGTTCTTTAGAGGCGTTACCGTTCCCCGTTACGGATTGTTTTATTTTTTTAGGTGCGTATTCAGTTATTTCTAATCCCATAGTGATGCCAGCCGCCATTGCGACTCCTTGTGCACGACCTAGCTTAAGCATTGATTGAACATTTTTACCATAAAAAGGAGCTTCGACTGCCATCTGAGATGGGAGATAAGTTTCAATGATTTCTTGAAGTTGGAGAAATATCTCTTTCAATTTGGTCATATGGTCTTCATAGGACTTGAGTTTTAGAACGCCCATTGTCTGCAAAGTGATCTTTTTACCATTTACTTGCAAAACAGCATATCCTAGCAGATTTGTACCTGGATCAACACCCAATATCTTGTATTCCTTTTTTGGTTTTGTCATAAAATATAGATCCAAAGTTCAAAACATATTATAAAAAACACAAATATATATAAAATTACATGTGTTATTGTTAAGTCAGAATACTTGTATGTACAGACATTCTGACATTATTTTGTATCATCTTAATATATCCTCTCATTATTTAGTTGTAATACAATTCATTTATTGTATTTTAGTGCCCTATTTAAAGGCAAAGCACAGAACTTTATTTTGCGATTTTGCTTTCATAAATATACAAGACAAATTATAATTCATTAAAAGAAGAAAACATACAATACCCAAGCGAATGGATCCATTAAAAGCGAAATTTAAAGAAAAGGCCAGTGCCCTTTATACAGAAACAAAAGCATTACTAGAAGAACATGGAGATAAAGTAGTAGGAGAAGTTACTCTTGCTCAAGTATTTGGAGGAATGAGGAGTGTGAAATCTATGGTCTGGGACCCATCTCAGCTAGATGCTAATGATGGTATCAGATTTCGTGGATATAATATTCCACAACTAAGAACGCTACTTCCAAAAGCGGAAGGAGATAAAGAACCTCTACCAGAAGGATTATTTTGGCTAATGCTTGTTGGCGAACTTCCTACTAAAAAGCAAGTAGATTGGTTGACTGACGAGTGGGAAAAAAGAGCAGAGGTGCCAGCGCATACATTTGCAGCACTTGACGCACTATCACCAGATACACATCCTATGACGCAATTTAGTATGGCGATAGTGTCTATGCAAAGTGAGAGCGTTTTCGCTAGAAGATACGCTGAAGGTATGAGTAAATCAGATTACTGGGATGCTACTTACGAAGATGCAATGAATCTTATCGCAAAACTGCCAAGAGTAGCAGCATATATTTATAGGCGTACATTCCATGATGGAGACCACATTGCACCTGACACATCGTTAGATTGGGCTGCGAACTTTGCTCATATGTTAGGAATGCCATCAAAAGACTTTAAAAGTCTGATGAGACTATATCTTACAATTCATGCAGATCATGAAGGTGGAAATGCATCTGCCCATTCAGTTCATTTGACGGGCTCTACATTAAGCGATTCTTACTATTCACTTGCTTCGGGTATGAATGCACTAGCTGGACCGCTTCACGGATTAGCTAATCAAGAAGTAATCAAGTGGATTTTCGAAATGTGTGAAGAACTAGGGACTACTAAGCCTTCAAAAGAGCAAATCGCTGACTATGTAAACAAAACTTTAGCGGCAAAAAAAGTAATTCCAGGATATGGACACGCAGTATTGAGAGAGCCTGATCCGAGATTCACTGCTCAAAAAGTTTTTGCAGAAGAATATATTAAAGACGATGATTATGTAAATATCGTGTGGAATATGTTTGAAGTAGTGCCAGGGATTCTTGGTGCTTTAGGAAAAGTAAAAAACCCAAATCCAAATGTAGATGCGCACTCAGGAGCACTTCTAGTTCATTATGGATTGAAAGAATATAGTTTTTACACCGTACTCTTTGGTGTGTCTAGAGCGCTTGGTGTTCTTTCTGCACTTGTATGGAGTAGAGCAATGGGATTCCCATTAGAACGACCAAAATCAGTAACGACTGATTGGGTCAAAGAGTTTATTTCGCAGAAATAACTCCCAGCAATGGCGTCTCGAATCTAAAGGAGTTTATCTTCCTTGACCTTGCCTGATTCACACCACGAATGTTTCTTGGAGGGGGATCAAGGGGGAGGAATTTTAGCCAGACACAAAAAAACCTAACCAAAACTTACAACAATAAAATATAAAATGAATACACCAGATAATTTAAAATACACAAATGAGCACGAATGGGTGCGTATAGAAGAAGACGGAACTATAACAATAGGAATCACAGATTTTGCTCAAAGTGAATTAGGTGAATTGGTATATGTAGAAGTAGATACTGTCGGAGATGAAGTAGCAAAGGATGAGATTTTTGGAACGGTAGAAGCAGTGAAAACGACTTCAGATCTATTCATGCCAGTTTCAGGGGAGGTTTTAGAGTTCAATAAAAAGATTGATGAATCTGAAGGTGATGAGCCTGGATTATTAAATTCTGATCCATATGGAGAGGGATGGATCGTAAAGATTAGACCATCTGATGCGTCTGAGCTTGATGGATTATTGAGTGCTGAGGATTATAAAGCTATGATTGCTTAAAATATGAGTTTGTAAAGTTGAAGGGTTGTAAAATTATTTAATCTGTATTTTTTGTCAAGAAATAAGAGTTTAACAAGCAACTCCACAAATAAACAACTTCATATTAAATATTTTTCTTTCGAAAAACATTTGAAACACACCACTTTTAGATATCATTGCATCTAGTAAATATATGACAACAAGAATTGCAGCTTTTGTATGGACGATATTCATCTTAGTTGCATCGCTACTGCCTAAAGAGGCAATGCCAAAATCAGGTTGGACAGATTTTGCGAATTTTGATAAACTTTCGCATTTAGTTTCCTACGCGATTTTAGTTTTTTTGTGGTCGAAATTATTGAGTGCTAAAGTTGGCAAAGTCAAGGGTGCTCGGATAGCTTTCTATAGTTCTATCGCTTTAGGACTCCTAATGGAGTTTTTACAATGGCAAATGAATTCGGGCAGGTATTTTGAGATTCTAGATATTATTGCTAATATTATAGGTTCAATCATAGGATTGACAGCTTTTTATAAAATTATTAAACACTAACTATGGGAGATTTATCACTGACGGGACAGTCCGTTGCGCTTCTGATGCTTGGTTTGGTACTTCTTACAGCTGCCATTATTTTTGCTTATAGAGCTTACATCAAGAAACAGGGAGATTCTGATCTAAGTTCTAAGTATGATGATGGCAACATAATGTCGTATCTCAAATCAAGAAACAAGTATCCGGAAGCAGATGTTATGCGTAAAACTAGTTCTATCTTCGGATATGGGTTAGCTATGGCGCTCGCACTTACTTTGTTTGCATTCAGTTGGACGAGGTACGAAAAACCAGTCATCATTCCAGATGGCGCAATGGATTTTGATGAAGAAATAGAACAAGAACCACCAAGAACAGCAGAACCACCACCACCACCACCACCACCACCGCCACCGGTGATCGAAGAGGTGCCAGAAGAAGAAATAGAAGAAGAGGACGAACCAGTATTTGAGGATACTGAGATAGAGGCGGATGATGTTATCGAGGAACTTCCAGATATGGATGATGCACCACCACCACCACCACCACCACCACCGCCGCCACCAGTAGAAGACGAGATCTTTAAAGTGGTAGAGCAGATGCCTAGATTTCCTGGTTGTGAAGACTCGGGAGGAACGGATAAGGAAAAAGAAGAATGTGCAAAGGGCAAAATGCTTCAGTACATTTATGCAAACCTTAAATATCCTGCGATAGCACGTGAAAATGGTGTGGAAGGTATGGCTGTAGTACAGTTTGTAGTAGAGAAAGATGGATCCGTAGCTGGAGCTAAGATCGTAAGAGATCCAGGTGCAGGTACGGGAGCGTCAGCACTCAAAGTAGTAGAGGCTATGAATAGTATGGGTGCTAAATGGACACCAGGAAAACAAAGAGGAAGAGCTGTGAAGGTACAGTATACACTTCCAGTGAAATTTAAATTAGAAGGATAAAATCCTGATTTTATAGAGAGCAATAGCCAGTTCGGAATCTTTTCGAACTGGCTTTTTTGGTTTTCAGACTTTTTATTTCATGAATGAGATTACCAGCGTGTGTAGCCTAATATTGGATTTTCACTAGAAGGAAATTTTTTTGAACAAATCATTATCATCATAAGTGTTCAGTAACATTTTTCCTTCCGCGAGGGAAAGACAGGAAATTGGGTTGAACATGTAAGCATAGGATTATTGGGCTGTGAAGCATCTTTATAAAAGATACTATAGAAATCCGTCAATATCCGTTCAATCTATGTCATCCGTGTTCTTACAATAAAAAAGAAATCACCCCAATCCGACTTTAGCTAAATTCTCAACCTTGTTTCGTGCCAAAAAGGCGTCAATTGTTTCAAAGTGCTCAATTACTCTCTTATCCTTAAACTCAAATACTTTTTCTGATAAGCCTTGGAGGAAATCCCTATCGTGTGAAACTAAAATGAGCGTTCCATCAAAATTGAGGAGTGCCTCTTTTAGCACATCTTTTGACTTTATGTCAAGGTGATTAGTAGGCTCATCCAAAATAAGAAGATTGACTGGTTCTAATAAGAGCTTGACCATTGCTAGCCTAGTTTTTTCACCACCAGACAGTACACTAACTTTTTTATCTACATCATCGCCGCTAAACATAAATCGACCAAGTATATTTTTGATTTGGGATCTAATGTCTCCATTTGCTACTTCATCTACTGTCTCGAAAACCGTTAGGGAGCCATCTAATAGTGAAGCTTGATTTTGAGCAAAGTAACCTACTTTTGCATTGTGACCCAATTCACATTTGCCATCGAAGTCGATCTCTTCCATTATAGCTTTAATCATGGTTGATTTTCCCTCGCCGTTTCTACCTACAAATGATACTTTCTGCCCTCGTTCGATAGTCATATTAGCTTTTTGGAATACAATATGCTCTCCATAGGTTTTTGATAGATCTTCCACGATCACGGGATAATCCCCTGACCTCATTGATGGGGGGAATCTTAATTTTAATGAAGCATTATCCACTTCGTCAACTTCAATTATTTCTAATTTTTCAAGCATTCGTTCCACTGATGAAACCTGATTTGTTTTTGAGTAAGTTCCTTTGAAGCGTTCTACGAATCTTTCTTGCTCGGCGATGAATTTTTTCTGTTCTTTGAATGCCTTCATTTGATCAGCACGACGATCTTCCCTTAATACTAGGTAATGCGAGTAATTTGCTTTGTAGTCATATATCTTACCCATAGTAACCTCTATAGTTCGATTTGTAATGTTATCAATGAATGCTTTATCGTGTGAGATAACTACTACCGCATTGGCTTTGTTTATTAGGAAATCTTCAAGCCATATCACGGATTCTATATCGATATGATTAGTTGGTTCATCAAGTAGGATTAGATCTGGTTTTTGTAATAATATTTTTGCCAATTCAATCCTCATTCTCCATCCACCACTGAATTCGCTAGTCTGTCGCTCGAAGTCTTCTCTCTTAAACCCTAAACCAAGTAGTGCTTTTTCTATTTCAGCATCATGATTTACATCTTCGAGAGAATAAAATTTTTCGCCAAGATCTGAAACTCGCTCTATGATATCCATATATTCTTTGGACTCATAATCAGTTCGGGTTTCTAACGCTTTATTGAGCTTATCCATTTCTTCTTTCATACTATTGTATTCATGGAAAGCTTTGCCCGTTTCTTCAAATACAGTGCGGTCATCTTCTGTAAGAAGGTGTTGTGGCAGATATGCAATTACAGATTCTTTAGCCTTACGAACATGGCCACGAGTGGGTTGTTGTACACCAGCTATGATCTTCATCATCGTTGATTTTCCAGCACCATTTTTACCCATCAGGGCTATCTTATCATTTGCATTTATCACAAAAGATACATTGTTAAATAGTTTGTGACCACTAAATTCTACCGCTATTCCATCTATTGATATCATATCTATTTTTTTTTCGAGCTGCAAAAGTAAAATATTATTCGATCAGCGTTGCGATTTGCTGAAAACTTCATCTACAAATAAGAGATAAGAACCTACGAATATTACATTGGGTAGTTTCCGATGTAGATTTTGAATTATCTTGCACCAAATTAGAAAATGGTCATAGGGTACATCTAAACCATTATATTAGATGTATTCTTATTTCTGTGAAATTTGAATATCAGTAAGGTCACCTTACGGAGACTTTTAGAAAATATTTGTAATGTCATTAATCAAAAAATTAGCTGGACAAACTGCGATTTATGGGTTGAGTAGTATCTTCTCTAGAGTCTTGCTATTTATAGTATTTACTATTTACCTAACCAGAAAATTTGGAAAAATAGAATATGGAATTTATGCAGACATGTATAGTTATGCTGCCGTAATCTTGACGATTCTTACTTTTAGAATGGATACCGCACTGTTCCGATATGGTAAGAAAGAGGGAATGGATAAAGTCTTTAGCACCACTTTTTGGACAGTTTTGGGTATTTCTATTATATCATTATTTTTGATTTTACCTTTTGATATTTCCATTGCCAATGCACTAACTTATGGTGATTCGCCGCATTATATACGATGGTTTGCTTATTTTTTAATTTTTGATGCCTTGGCCGCACCTGTGTTTGCCAAGTTGAGAATAGAAAATAGACCAATTAGATTCGTCATATATAAATTTCTAAATATTGTTTTGACAGCTGGGTTGATCTTATTTTTTATTGAATTCTTACCTAATAATATGGTTGATTTGTATAATTCAATCACCTCTTTTTTTGGTATGACGAGACAAGTAGATTTTGTATTTCTTACCAATTTGATCGCTTCAGGATTGGTTTTGGTTTTTATGGCTCCCGAATTGAAATCCATAAAATTTCAGTTTGACATAGTGCTATTCAGAAAGATGTTTTGGTATGTAGTTCCATTGGTTTTTGTAGCTATTGCTGGTAATATCAATCAAACTTTTGCTGCTCCATTACAGAAGTATTTCTTAGGAAGTGATATAGTTGAGAATATATCTAACGTTGCCGTCTATGCTGCAGCTGCCAAGTTAGCCATATTGCTAAATCTATTCACTTCAGCTTTCAATTACGCTGCAGAACCTTTCTTTTTCAATAATGCAGATAACAAGGACTCGTTGAGGATCTACGGTAAAGTAGCACTTGCTTTTACTATAGTTGCGTGCTTAGGAGCATTAGCTTTAATTTTTTATATAGATGTGATTATTCTTTTATTAGGAGAGAATTTTAGAAGCGGTATCAATGTAGTTCCCATCTTATTGTTTGCTTATATTTTCTTAGGACTTTATTATAACGTTTCTATCTGGTATAAACTGAAGGATAAGACATATATAGGAGCTATGATTTCTTTTGTTGGAATCTTAGTAACAATAGTTCTGAGTATCGTTTTATTACCTCATTATGGAGCAATTGTTTCAGCGTGGGCTGCACTGGCTTGTTATATCGTCATGGTTATTATTGGATATATAGTAGGTCAGAAATATTATCCTGTAGTCTATCCAGTGAGGTCAATTCTTTGTTATATTATGATTACTGCCATTTTAGCGATAGGCTCATTATATATGCGCCATTTAGGATTACCTAACATCTATTATTATATTATGATGACACTTGTATTCAGTTTGTTTTCATTTTTAGTATATAAAAGAGAGTGGAAAGACATACTTTCCCAATAATTCTTTTGTTGCATTTTCAAATCTAGAGAATCATGATTTTTATGATATCTTTTGGATAGGTTATCCAACACTAAAAGGCAAAAAAAAATCGTATCCAGGACGTCTCCTTATACGATTTTTAAACAATGCTAATTATTTGATGGTAAGGTATAGCTTTTATGTGATAAAATATTAAGTCGTTTCGAATATTTAGTGTTCTTTTTCCAGATTTAGTACAAAGAGTTTTTATGATGTATTTATCTTGTTATGCTTCAATGTATTACATCATATTGCACTCTTGTTTAATATGAACGAATTTCTTTGAAATGATAGCTCCTCACTAAGGATAGAGGTTTGCAGGTCTGACATTAAAGTCGTATATTGCGACTAATAATGTCAGATAAAAGGACATATGAAAAACGAAATAAGAATAAAAAAAGATTTTATCCAAGGGAGGGGAGCACAAATTAACCCCGATAATCCATTTGAGAACAGAACAAAAAGTAAGGAGCTAGATGAGACTTGGATTGATAATGATTTACCTGTCGTAAAAACACGTATAGTAAATACTTATCCGAGAACGATTGTTAACAAAGTCGTGAGCCCCGATACTGGTATGGAGTATTCACTTAATCCATATCAAGGCTGTGAACATGGTTGTGTATATTGCTATGCTAGGAATACACATACATATTGGGGTTATAGTTCAGGTACGGATTTCGAAACTACAATTCTTGCTAAGCTGAATGCTGCAGAACTTTTAGAAAAGAAGATTACATCTAAGTCCTGGAAACCCTATCCTATTATGCTTTCTGGTAATACCGACTGCTATCAGCCGACTGAAAAAAAACTGCAACTAACTAGAAAGTTACTTCAAGTATTCTTAGACTACAAACATCCAGTAGGGATAGTTACTAAGAACTCATTGATTTTAAGAGACCTGGATATCATAAAAGAATTGAATAGATTAAATCTCATATCTATTGCTATCTCTGTTAATACATTAGATGATAAGCTTAGGCAGAAGTTAGAGCCTAGAGCAAGCTCCATTCATAAGCGGTTTGATTTGATTGATAAGCTTTCTTCTGCAGGACTGCCTGTTACCGTATTGGCAGCACCAATAATTCCTGGACTCAATGATCATGACATATTTAACCTAGTCAAGAAGGTGGCTAGCCTTGGTGCAAGAAGAATATCTCATATTGTGCTTAGGTTGAATGGAGATTTGCCCGAGATATTTTCTGACTGGCTTGATAGATCATATCCTGATAGAGCCAAGAAAGTACTAAATAAGATCGCCGAAATGCATAAAGGTAAACTTGGCAATTCTGTTTATGGGGAAAGAATGAAAGGTTCAGGAATAATTTCTGATATGATAGACCAGCAATTCAAAATGGCGAAACGTTTGTATTTAGTGGATAATCCACCTTTTGAGTATAACCTGACGGCTTTTGATAAGGATAAAAGTTCTCAGATGAAATTGTTTTAAGATTTATTTATCTGTAATAACGACAGAAGCTGCATATTTAGTGGATCTTGTTTTTATCTGTATAGTATAGAACCCTGGCTGAGCAATTGACAACAAATAGCCATCAAAAGTAAACTCACCTCTTTGTGCATTAATGTTTAACACATCAATGGTAACTATATCTGATTTACCTATTGCTAGGTTAAGTGTTCCAGATGAAGGATTAGGGAATAGCGATAGATCCTGTATAATAATATTATTTTCTTTAACTGAAGTTCCTTCGTATGAAATAAAGTACAATTCTATACCTAAGCTATTCTCTTCATGAATAAAAATTAAATTATCACCAACAACTTCCAAAACTGAATCATATGGCCCATATCTTAATTCTTTGAAATTTATTAGCTCGCTATTAGTATTTACACCACACAAGTGTTCAGTAAAATTTGCTGAATGACTAACAATGAAATGCACATCATTTTTTAATACAGCTCCATTCAATAGACTAAAAGCACTTTCGGTATATGCTATTTCTATTTTTTCTTGATCTAATGCTGCATCTAATTGAAATAGTTGAGTATCTGCAAAACTTCCTTTATCAGTTGTAGTAGATTTGGCCATTTTTTGAGACTAAATTTATAATTGAGCTACACTTTTCACTCTAGAGAGTTTCTGTAAGGTCATTTTTGTTAATTGCAAAAAGTCTCCGTCACCATCCTGCGGTCTTACGAAAATATGCATGTCTGACTCAAAGATTATTTCATCTTTTACGCCAGGTCTTAACTCATCCCTCCCATCAATATCTAGTATTGCAACATTACCAGTTAGAACATTAGTAATATAATAATCTCCCGTACATGAATACACTATATGATTTCCAAAACCATATGCATATCTGATGCCATCACATTGGCTACTTAGTAAATTGTTTTGAACTTGCTTTGTTGTAGTGTTGAAGAACGTTACACCTCCTTCATATTCCCCATCATCCAATGGTGATAATACTATATATTCTCCATGGTTGGTAACATCAAAATCGTACTGACCTAGATTCACACCCAATAGTACTAGCATCACTTCATCAGAAATATCACTTATATAAAAGACATCATTATGTTGTTGATTATCTTCTGTTACGATAACTACCCCATCTTTAAAAACAAATGATTGAACAATACTATTTTCTAATGATACAATTAAGTCCGCATCATTACTTCCACTAGCTGAACGGTACAAATCTCTAACACTTGAAGCTTCTCTATTATATATGTTAACAAAGTTATTCGTACAAAACACATCTTCAGCACCACGCACAAAAGGAGAACCTACTTTCTTCATTATCTCGAGGTCTTCATCAAGTGCAAAAACTTTAACAAAACCTGGAGCTGCGTCGACACCAGCAAAATAGAAATTATTTGAAAAAGTACAAGATGTATTACGGAATCCGGTTCCAAAGCCTGGATCTAAGCCTATAACGATATTTAGTTGCAAAGCAAATAGAGTAGTAATTAATAATGCGGTTAAAGTAAATTGCAATTTTTTCAAAATGGGTGCTATCATTTTTGAGGCATTGGTTTATAATAGCCTCATTCTAAAAGAAAAAACCGCTAGAATTAAAAAATCCTAACGGTTAACTGCTTTCAAAAACTATTTACTTATTCGTAAATTATACTTTTTTCTTGAGACTTACAAGTCTATGTACCACGAACTTATGGTTTTAATTCTTTTTTCTCGGCCTTTTTGAATTTTTCTTCTATAGCCGAATACGAATCTTCATTATTTATTAAGTCTCTTATTATTTTTAATGTCTCCTCAAGGTAGATATCTTTTCTTAGTCCTTCTATCCATACTTTGTTTCTAGCAACTCTGCTTTCATCCCCATTAATATAGGAAGTATCGATGGCCATATTCTCTATCTTAAGGTACTGAACATCATCTTCTAGTAAATTCTTGAATTTATTAGCTTCTTCTATTCTTTGATCAATCACAGCTTGATACTCTTTAATGCTAATAGGGTATTGAGAAAAGTCTCTATTCTTTTTGAGCCTAGCGGCATTTTCTAAGATCAATTGGAAGTCTTTATTGTTATCAACTCTGTCTTTACTTAGTGCTACTATTTTACTTTTATTTTTAAGGTTCACAACATTCTGACTGTACTCTTCTTTCTCTATTTCTGTCCATTCTAAGGCGTTGTCATATTCCTTTTCTCCCATTTCTATGAAGTGGTAATTATCTGGAAGTATGATATCTGGTGTAACACCTTTCAATTGCGTGCTGCCACCATCGACTCTATAGAATTTTTGCATTGATATTTTTAGATTGCCAAGCGGCTTCATATCATCGTTGTCGCCCGTAAATGCTCTATCAAGATCAAAAAATCTCTGTACTGAACCTTTACCAAAAGTTGATTTACTTCCTACGATAATTGCTCTTCCATAATCCTGAAGTGCCGCAGCAAGAATCTCAGATGCTGATGCGCTAAGGTGATTTGTCATCACAATAAGTGGTCCGTCATATTGTACATTAGAATCAGTGTCCGAGTGTACATATGCTTTTCTATTCTTAGGTTTTACTTGTACAATAGGCCCTTCTTCGATAAATAAACCCGTCATGTCAACTACGTCAGATAACGACCCACCAGTATTATCTCTAAGGTCTAGAATAATTCCATTTACATTTTCACCTTTTAGCTTTTCAATCTCTTTTGCCACATCTTTAGCACAAGAGTTGCCATCTTCGTTTTCGAAGCTGCTATAGAATTTTGGAAGCTTTATGTATCCAATATTATTCGCAGTTCCTGGGAAGTCTAATAATACAGACCTTGCAAAAGATTGATCTATTATTACTCTGTCTCTTTCTATTAATATGTCTACTATGGTTCCATCTTTTTTCTTTGTTGTCAACTTTACTATAGTACCTTTTTTACCTCTTATTTTCTGTACTACGTCACTGATTCTCCATCCCACAATATCAGTAGCTTCTTCTTCTCCCTCCTGAGTAACAGCCATTATAAGGTCATCTACTTCTAGTTGTGCACCAATATGCGCAGGGCCCCCAGGTACAATGCTCACGACCTTAGTATAATCATCCTCTACGGACAGTCTTGCACCTATTCCTTCTAGTTTACCACCCATGTTGATATCAAAATCCTGCTTCTCCTTAGGATTGAAATAATCAGTATGGGGATCAAAATAATTTGTGATAGCACCTAAATAAGTTTCGAATCTATCTGATCGTCTTAGCTTATTTAATCGTTCGAACCAGTCTTCGAAGTTTTCTTTTGTGTCAGCTTTTGCTGCAGCTACTAACTCAGCATCAGTTTTGATTACGAATGGATTAGCTTTTTTAGAAATGTCTATATCTTCATTATCATCAAGAGATGGTACTTCTATATTTTCTATATCAAAAATTTCTTTGTTAGCTTTTTCAGATTCTTTTTTGTCATCTGAAATTCCATTTTTCTTTTTAAAATCAGCTTCAAGTTGAGCTTCTTTCTCTTTTTCTATGGAATCTTTTTGTTTTGATTTTTTTCTATCAAATTTCTGTACAATATCATATTTGAGATACTTTCTCCATACTTCTTTTAATCCAGCTTCATCAGTTGCCCATTCTTTTTTATCATTATCTAGTTCTATCATTTCTAATTTATCATAATCAAAATTATGATTAGTAATTAGGTCAGTAAAGATTCTTTCACCTCTTGTGATGCCATTTTCAAGCATGGCTAAACTAACGTCGAAGAAGTCAAGGTTACGTGCATTAACTTGCTCGTCAATTCCCAATTCATCAACTCTTAACTTTTCAATATCTTCCTCAATAAGAAATCTTTTACCATTATCTATCCTCTCAAGATACATTTTGAAGACAGCTTTTGAAAAGTTATCATCAATCGGTTTTGGATTGACATGTGCCTGCTTAATGAAGTTTAGCACTCCGTGTAGAATGACCGCCTCTCTTTCTTCATATGGTGGAACGTTGTCGCTAGGATAAAAAGCACCTAATGTTAAGACGGCACCAAGTAAGGTTATAAATATTGAAGATTTTATTCTCATATTATGATAAGTTTATACTTATAAGTTTCTATAGTCGGTTAAATGAAACTTGTCCAATGAACAATTATTGTAATAATAACGATTAAATATACTCTAATAATGTAATTCGCATGATCAATGATTGCCAATTACTAGTTTTTAACTTTAAAATAACGCAAGAGTAGTAGATGACAAAATATGGCACATGTGGATATGATACAATTGTCAATTTATGATTTGAATTGGAGAATAAACCAATAGATTTAAGAGTGTCGTCCTTTTAATGATAAAATAAATTCAATAATCTGGTTTTAATATAAAATATATAAGTCCAAGGCAGTCTTTTTATTTGCTACTTTTTATCCAAACATTTGATTATCAGTAGAGTCATTGGGTGTAAAGCGCGATTATTTTATTATCTTTGCAGCCCGTTTTGAAATAAGAGGAATTATTTAACTGAAATAGTGTAAATGAGTAAGAAGAGAGTATTGTTTATCACCCAAGAGATGAAGCCATACACAACGCTGTCGGAGATGTCAGAGTTAGTGAGAAAATTACCTCAACACACGCAAGAAAGTGGGTATGAAATCAGAGTGCTAATGCCGAGATTTGGTACTATAAATGAGCGTCGTCATAGACTTCACGAGGTTGTGAGATTATCTGGGATGAATATAATTGTGGATGATGAAGATTACCCATTAATCATAAAAGTTGCATCATTACCTGGTGCTCGAATACAAGTATATTTTTTAGACAATGAAGAGTTCTTCAAAAGAAAGTTTGTATTTGAAGATGAAGAAGGAAAACCATTTGAAGATAATCAAGACAGAACAGTTTTCTTTTGCAAAGGCGTGATGGAAACGGTTAAGAAGTTTGGCTGGGCTCCCGATATCATTCATTGTCATGGACCAATGACTAGTTTGATCCCTCTTTTTCAAAAGAAGGTATATCATAATGATCCTATTTTTGAAGATGCAAAAGTGATCTACTCAGTTTACAATAATGACTTAGAGACAACGTTCAATAAGCGTTTCTTAGATATAGCAACTATCAACGATCTTGAAGATTCTGATGTAGCTGTATATGGCAGCGGTGACGACATAACTCTAAATAATGGAGGTATTGAATATGCAGATGCCTTGATGATAGGAAGCACTGAACTGTCTGATGACGTTATGGAGAAGATAAAAGCTTTCGACAAAGATATCCTTGAGTATAAAGAAGTAGAAGAACAATTAGGAGCCACTATGGATTTCTATGAATTCTTGATCGGGGAGGATGAAAATCAAGAAGAAGCTTAAGTAATAATTACAATTCAAATTACTGAATGAAACAATTCTTTGGGATAGTCCTTGCGGCTATTATAGTTATATCAATCGGATGTAATGATGGATCTCTTATAGGAAACGATCTACTCGACAATGAAGCTATAGAATTAGCTTATGATGATAATTTTCAACTGACTGCTAAAACGGTCAGAGGAGATTCAGTTGCTACTTTCAGAGTAAACCTGACATCTAATACTTATTTATTAGGTCAAATTGATGAGCAAGTCTTTGGAAAATATGCTTCTGATATATATTTAGGAATAGCTTTTGGGTCTTCAACACCTGATTTTTCAGAGTCAACAATCGATAGTGTAGTGCTTGAGCTTGAATACGATTCTGCAGGTTTTTATGGAGATGATAATGTGGTACATAATTTAGAAGTATTTACTGTCGAGGAAGATTGGCTTGATAGAGATACTATTTATAGTGATGAGTCATTTGCAACTAGTATGATCCCTATTGGGACAAAAAGTTTTGTTCCAGATTTTAGTGGAGATAGCATAAGGTTTCAGGTAAGAGATACTGAAGTGGATAGTTTTATTACATTAAGTCCTAGGATTAATATTAGATTAGATGATTCATATGGACAGATGCTGTTAGCAGATTCTGCGGCGGCTGCCAATGATACTTCGCTTGTTGCATCTTTTAAGGGATTATATCTAAAATCTACAACTGACGGTAATAGTATTATTGGCCTTAACTTTGTGAAAGGTTCCTCGATCAGTACTACAATTCCTAAAGTAGCTGTTTATTATACACAGCAAACTTCAACAGGTCCTACAAAAAGAACTTATAACTATCTTTTGAGAAATGAGGTTTATTCTGAATTTGCTCTAGACAATACAGGTTCTGAAGTTGGCAATTCTTTAAATGATGAGATAGCTGGGGAAGAGTTTTTATATGCTCAAGGTATGTCAGGTATAAATGGAGAGATTGGATTACCAGAATTATCTAGTCTAAAAGGCAATCTTATTAATTCTGCACAGTTAGTATTAACGATAGCGGATGATGAGAACGAATCTTATCCATTCAATAGAAGATTTTTATTGAGCAAATATGATGATGGTGATAGAGTACTAATAGAAGATATTGTAAAAGATGGAGTAAATATTACAACGGGTCTTGCCATATTAGATGGATTTCCGAGAAAAGTATTACATGAAGATGGAGACTCGGTTACGACGGTTACTTTTAATATTACTGATTTTACTAGAAATGTAATAGAATCAGAAGAAGTTTCTCCTAGATTGGTCATATCTCCAGTTGGAAGAACAGAAACTCCAAGAAGGACAGTATTTTACGGATCGAAACACCCAAAATATCCTGCCAAGCTGAGAATAGCTTACACTATTATTTAATCAGGAAAAACAAAAAAGCTATGTGTGGAATTGTAGCATACATTGGCAATAAGCCAGCTTATCCAATTATATTAGAAGGACTTAAAAGACTTGAATATAGAGGATATGATAGTGCAGGGGTCTCTATACTTAATGGAGACATCACGACTATAAAGAAGAAAGGTAAAGTTTCGGAATTAGAAAATGCCGCTGCAGAGTACGAGCTCAGTGGAAATCTTGGAATAGGTCATACTAGATGGGCTACTCATGGAAGACCTGATGATGTGAATGCTCACCCACATGTATCAAGCAGTGGAAGGCTTACACTTGTGCACAATGGAATTATTGAAAATTATGCAGACCTTAAAGAAGCCCTGATAGAATTAGGACATGATTTTAAGAGTGAAACAGATACTGAAGTTCTTGTAAATCTTATTGATGAGTTGAGAATTAAAAGAGATTTATCACTTGAAGATGCAGTGAGAGTTGCGCTGACTAAAGTCGTTGGGGCTTATGCAATTGTGGTCTTTGATAAAGAAAACCCAGATGTTTTAGTTGGAGCAAGAAAATCAAGTCCACTGGTAATAGGCATCGGAGATGATGAATATTTCTTAGCATCTGATGCAAGTCCAATTATCAAATTTACGAATAAGGTAGTATATCTTGATGATGAAGAGATAGTTACGATCAAAAGAAATGAAAATTTTGAGATCAGGAATATAAAAAATCAAGTTCAAACTCATAAAATCAAAGAATTAGATCTTAAACTCGAAGAACTTGAAAAAGGCGGTTACGACCACTTTATGCTCAAAGAAATATTCCAACAGCCAGTAACGATAGGCGAGAGTATGAGAGGCCGTATCAATGCAGATGAAGGTTGGGTTACTGTTGGCGGGATGCAAGAAAATATGAGTAGATTCTTGAATGCAGACAGACTAATATTTGTAGCTTGTGGGACTTCATGGCACTCTGCTCTCATAGCTGAGTACTTATTTGAGGAACTAGCAAGAGTGCCTGTAGAGGTAGAGTACGCATCAGAATTTAGATATAGAAATCCGATTATTTCTGAAAAAGATGTAGTCTTAGCACTTTCTCAATCTGGTGAAACAGCAGATACTCTTGCAGCACTGAGATTGGCAAAAGATAAAGGAGCACTTACTTATGGTATAGTTAATGTTATTGGATCATCTATTGCAAGATTAACGGATTGTGGTTCGTATATTCACGCTGGACCAGAAATCGGGGTGGCATCCACTAAAGCATTTACAAGTCAGTTGGTTATCCTTAGTCTGATGGCTCTTAACCTTGGGCATAGAAAAGGCACTATCAACGAAGGGATGTTTCGTAGAATGATAGTAGCGCTTGAGTCTCTTCCAAAAAAGGTAGAAAGAATACTTAAGTTAAATGATAAGATAAAATATATCGCATCTGAAATTAAAGATTGTCAACATGCATTATATCTTGGAAGAGGATATAGTTTCCCTGCGGCATTAGAAGGTGCATTGAAATTAAAAGAAATATCTTACATTCACGCTGAGGGATATCCTGCGGCAGAAATGAAACATGGTCCCATAGCATTGATTGATGAGCATATGCCGGTCATCATTATTGCGACCAATGTAAGTGCAAGAGAAAAAATAGAAAGCAATATTCAAGAAGTGAAAGCTAGAAAGGGTATTGTAATCGCAGTAATTACTGAAGGCGATGAAAAGTTAAAGAATATGGCAGACTATGCTATTGAAATTCCAGAAACGGAAGAACCTTTGTCTCCATTATTATCTGCAATACCTCTACAGTTATTATCATATCACATCGCTGTTATGCGGGGTTGTGATGTAGATCAACCCAGAAATTTGGCCAAATCAGTAACAGTAGAATAATATATTAAAAAGAAAAGGCCGCAATGTGGCTTACAAAAAAGAAAATAAAATGGTATCAACAGCCAATGGGTTAGAATACAATTCGTCTCGTGCAGAGCTTACAATCTCGGAGCATGGTCGTCATGTACAAAAGCTAATCAAACACGCGAAAACAATTGCTGATAAAGATGAAAGGCAAGCATTTATAGAGGAAGTCATTGATCTTATGCATCAAATGAATCCTCAGAATAAGAATGTGCAAGAATATAGGTTAAGATTGTGGAGACACATGTTCAGGATTGCTGACTATGATATAGATGTGATTCCACCAGAAGGCGTGTCATCTACAAAACAAGGCATCGAAGAGCAAAAAGTAGATCTTCCTTATCCACAGAAAGAATTCAGATTCCGCCATTATGGTAATACTATCCAGTTGATGGTAGCTAAAGCTATCGCTATGGAAGACGAGGAAATGAAACAAGAGTTTACAGAAGTGATTGCCGCTTACATGAAGTTAGCCTACAGAACTTGGAATAGAGAACACTATGTGAATGATGAGATCATCAAAAATGACCTAGTAAAAATTTCAAAAGGAAAATTACAACTATCGGACGATTTTAAAATCGGAAATATTGGTGGAGTACTTACTAAAGCTCCTATAAATACAAAAGGAGGAAAAGGACGCACCAATGGGAAAGGACGTTCAAATAATAACCACAAGAGCAGAAATAAACCTGGTAAGAATAGTAACAATAATAATAGAATGCGGAAGAGAAAGTAAGCGCATTCTTTAGTTTTAAAATAAATGAAAAGACTCTATCCAAACAGGTAGAGTCTTTTTTATTTTTGGCTTGGAGTATTATCAAGTGTGGCTGCATGGGACTCTTATATTTATCAAGAATTCAAGTTATTTTAGCATTTTCAAAAAAGGTAAATTGCGTTAGACAAGAAAAATGAGACTTATAATTGCAATATTCTTCATTAGCATTTGGCTGATTTCATTTTGTTAGAAAAAGAGAGCAACTCAGGCTCATGATAAATACGAGTTTATGCCTTAACTATCAGATAAAGGTATAGATGTGCGGATAGGGAAGGGAACATAGTTTTAGACACTCAAAATGAAAAGAAAGTCTTTTTGATTCTGTAGAAAGTCCATAAACCACTACTTAATATTCGACCTGATTAGCAACTATCTCAATAGATTTGATAAATAATGAGGAGCACCAGAGACAAATGAAGAAATGCTCGAAGATGGAATAGTGAAATTCAAATATGATGGTTCAAGGGTATATAGGGGTTTAGAAACGGGTAAAGTATATGAATCATTGTTTTCCCGTTAAATAAGAAGTAGTTGTAATAGAGTTTTAATACATTACATAATTACATAATATATTTGTCATTATAAAACATAGTGTTACATTTACATTAGCAAGTTTATATAGATAAAACTACACCAATGTCACAACAAGCATTTAGAGTCCAAGGTGGACACTCACTCAAAGGAAACATAAAGCCACAAGGAGCAAAAAACGAAGCACTACAGATCTTATCAGCTGTTTTATTGACGGATGAGAAAGTCAATATCGCGAATATCCCAGATATTGTAGATGTAAGAAAACTTATTGATCTGCTAAGGGGCCTAGGTGTGAAAGTGGACATACATTCACCTACAGAATATAGTTTTCAGGCTGATAATATTGATTTAGATTTCTTTGCTTCTGAAGATTACCTGAATCATGCAAAACGAATTAGAGGTTCGGTTATGTTGATGGGTCCACTTTTGGCAAGATTCAACAAAGCATATTTACCAAAACCTGGTGGCGATAAGATAGGTAGAAGAAGATTAGATACTCACTTCTTAGGATTCAGAGAGTTGGGTGCAGAGTTTAGATATGATGACAGCGGAAGTCAATTTTTTCTGCATGCTGAGAAGCTAGTGGGTAAGCATATTTTGATGGAAGAAATCTCTGTCACAGGAACTGCAAATATTGTGATGGCTGCAGTATTAGCGGAAGGTCAGACTACTATATACAATGCAGCTTGTGAGCCTTATCTTCAGCAATTATGCAAAATGCTGAATAGAATGGGAGCAAAGATATCTGGACTTGGGTCTAATTTATTAACTATTGAAGGAGTGAAATCACTGGGAGGTACAGATCACAGAATTCTACCTGATATGATAGAAATCGGTAGTTTCATAGGTATGGCAGCAATGACACAGTCAGATCTAACGATTACTGATATATCACTTGCAGATTTAGGAAATATCCCAGCTACATTCCAAAAATTAGGAATACAACTTAACCTTTCAGAAGATAAAATTCACATCCCTGTCCAGGATAATTATGAAATTCAAAGCTTCATCGATGGGTCTATTATGACGATCTATGATTCTCCATGGCCAGGCTTCACGCCAGACTTGATGAGTATCATTTTGGTGACCGCTACGCAGGCAAGGGGTAGTCTGCTAGTCCACCAAAAGATGTTCGAAAGTAGATTGTTTTTTGTAGATAAGTTGATAGATATGGGAGCACAGATTATATTATGTGATCCGCATAGAGCGACTGTGATTGGGTTAGATAGAAAATTTCCGTTAAAAGGAATTGAAATGAGTTCTCCAGACATTAGAGCAGGAGTTTCTCTACTTATAGCTGCGATGTCTGCCAAAGGAGAATCTCTCATTCATAATATTAATCAAATAGATAGAGGATATAGTAATATTGATACAAGGTTAAATGCACTAGGAGCGCAAATTGAAAGAGTAGATTTATAACGGATATCAGAAAACTATCAACACGGCGAACATTGGATAACTTCCTTTGTTCTATATTTACATAATATTTATTCACAAAAAATAATCGAAAAATGGCTTTTGAATTACCAAAACTTGGATATGCGTACGATGCACTAGAACCACACATTGATGCTAGAACAATGGAAATACACCATTCTAAGCACCACAACGGATATACTACGAAACTTAATGCAGCTATAACTGGAACTGACCTAGAAGGCAAATCAATAGAAGATATTCTTACAGGTTTGGATATGGATAATAGTGGTGTAAGAAATAACGGTGGTGGATTCTACAACCACAGATTATTTTGGGAGGTATTAAACCCAGACGATAGAGGTAGATTATCAGGAGATCTTTTAGATGCTGTAAATGAAGCATTTGGATCTAAAGATGCTATGATTGAGCAATTCTCAAACGCCGCAGCGACAAGATTTGGTTCGGGATGGGCATGGTTATGTGTATATCCAGGAGGAAAGTTAGAAATTTGTTCTTCTCCTAATCAAGATAATCCACTTATGCCGGGAGTTGGTTGTGGTGGATTCCCTATTATGGGGCTTGATGTTTGGGAGCACGCATACTACCTTAACTATCAAAATAGAAGACCTGACTATATCAGTGCATTCTTCAAAGTGGTAAACTGGAACGCAGTAGAAGCAAAATATGCAGCCGCTAAGTAACCTAACTCAATAGAAAAACTGTTTTAGGCAGATAGAGATAGAAAAGCTTTCGATATTCGAAAGCTTTTCTTTTTAGCATTTTGAGGTTATTTATGGAAATCATGGTACCCAAAATGATAAAACCCTTTATTTACCTTTGAACCTCAATTATATAACAAAAACAAATAAACATGTCAGCATTAGACAAAATAAACCCAGAAGAAATTACCAATGCAATTGGTGATGCAAATTATTCTGAAGATTTTCAATTGACAATAAAAACAAGCAAAGGAGACATCAAATTGAATATGTTTGCAACGAAGGCTCCTCACACTGTAGCCAATTTTGAAGCATTGGCAAAAGCAGGATATTATGATGGTTTGACTTTTCACAGAGTGATTCCTGATTTTATGATACAAGGTGGATGTCCACTAGGTACTGGAACAGGTAGCCCAGGATATAGATTCGAAGACGAGTTTCATCCTGAATGCAAGCACGATGGTCCAGGAGTACTATCAATGGCCAATTCTGGCCCCGGTACAAACGGAAGTCAGTTTTTTATTACACATACTGAGACTGCATGGTTAGATGGTAAACATACTGTTTTTGGGAAGATAGTCGATACAGACGACCAAGCTGTAGTGGATGCTATTGGTATGGGAGATGCTATAAGCTCTATCGTATTTAACTAGTCAAATATAATCTTAGTGAAACTAAGGGCCGTTAGTAGTAAAAAAAGAGCACTAATCTATTAAATTATATACGACCGTTACAAGGTGAAATTTGTAATGGTCGTTTTGTATTTTTGTATTTCTGAGAACGCAAAAGCAATATCAGTATTCGCAGAAGGAAATCTCGAACATTTACATATGAAAAAAATCCTAGTCATCACATATTACTGGCCACCTGCATCTGGTCCTGGTGTTCAACGATTCCTAAAATTTGTGAAGTACTTCTCTAGTTTCGGAATTCATCCTACTATCCTAACCGTCAAGAATGGCAGCTACTCTTCAGTAGACCCTTCACTGATGGGGGATGTGCCCATGGAAGTAAGTATCTACAAAACAAAGGCTATAGAACCTTTTGCTCTTTACAATCTTCTAAGAGGAAAAAAAGGAAAGAGTATTGAAGTAGGTATGGGAAACATTAAAAATACAACTTCTCTTTTTGGAAAGTTGTCTAGATATATTAGGTCTAATTTTTTTATTCCTGACGCTAGAGTAGGCTGGAACAGCTATGCAACAAAAGAAGCGATTAAAATTTGTAAAAGGGATGGGATAGACACAATTATTACTACAGGGCCTCCACATAGTACGCACTTGATCGGCATGTATCTGAAGAAAAATGTGGATGGAATCAAATGGATAGCTGATTTACGTGATCCCTGGACGAGCATTTATTATGAAAAGTATCTTAATAGATCTAAAAAATCTACCCAAAGAAACCAAGAGCTTGAGAATGAAGTGTTGACTACTGCAGATCAAATTGTGGTGGTTAGCCATGGGATGAAACAAGAATTTCAAGATAGAACAAAATCGATTTCGGTCATTGCAAATGGTTTTGATGGAGCGGATATTAATATTGGTTCTATGGGAGTATCTAAGAAGTTTGTGTTTGCGTACACTGGTAATTTCAAAGCCAATCAGAATATATCACCAGTATGGCAAGCATTAAATGAATTATGCAAAGAGGACAAAAACTTCAATGAACATTTTGTGCTTAGGTTAACAGGTTTTGTAAATGTTGAAATTCGAGATGCTATTGACAAAAACGACTTAGGCAGGCATGTAGAATACGAAGATTTTGTAACGCACGATGTGGCTGTATCGAAGATGGTTAGTTCTAATCTACTATACCTTCCAATTCCCCAAGCCGAGAACAATCAACTGATCTTGACAGGTAAAATATTCGAATATATGGCCTCACACACTCCTATTTTAAGTGTAGGTCCAATTGACGGAAACGCCGCAACGATCTTGACCGACTGCGACAGAGGGGAAATGTTTGATTATGACAATAAGGAAGGTATAAAGTCAAGAATAAAAACCGAGTATGCTCACTGGAAGGATCATGGAGGAATGGGCAGAAAGGAAGAATCCGAAGAATATAGAAAGTATGAACGGAAGACGCTTACTAAAGTCTATGCTGATTTAATTTCGAAGTTGTAAAATCTAATTATCTTGTTCCCATGGGAAATGCATCTACAGTTTTTATTACAGGCACAGGTCGCTCTGGTACAAATATTACTAAGGCAATATTTGCACAAAATTCTCAGTGTGCTACGCTTCCTTTTGAGTACAGATTTACAGTTGATCCAGGTGGCGTGATTGATTTTCTTAATCAATATAGTAGTTCTTGGTCACCTTTCATGGCTGATAAACGACTGCGTGAATTTGAGAAATACCTTTTGTCACTCGGTCAAAGAAATGAATCTGAATTTGCAGCAAGTCAATGGCTCAAAGAAGTCGACCCCAGAGCTGAAAACATTACACCTTATGCATATTCAGGTTGGGAGCTAGAGAAATGGTTTCCAGGATATAAAAAGCATGTTACAGCGTTGATGAATCAATTGGTAGACTATAAATATGCAGCATGTTGGCCTGGTTCAGATTCTTTGTCAGAGTCTAATATGATGTATTTTGGATCACCGAAAACAACAGAAGAGTTAGTCCCATTGCTCTCGAGCTTTTTGGACAGTTGTTTCCAATCTTTTTTGGATAAAAAAAAGGGAAGGGTTTTTGTAGAAGATAATACCTGGAGTCTATTGCATGCAGATGATTTATTAAAACTAGTACCAAAAGGCAAAATTATTCACGTGATAAGAGACCCAAGAGATGTAGTCTCCTCGTTGATGAAGCAAAGGTGGACTCCATCTGATTTAGATCAGGTTGTTAATTGGTACAAAGCAGTAATGTCTACC
Organism: uncultured Saprospirales bacterium; assembly: GCA_963975265.1. Classification (GTDB taxonomy): domain Bacteria; phylum Bacteroidota; class Bacteroidia; order Chitinophagales; family Saprospiraceae; genus CAJXUU01. Next base: position 7,744 of record CAXBGT010000036.1, on the reverse strand, counting down.
TGGAAAAACCAAAGGAGTAAACTGATGGATGGTCAATTCATGGAAATAAAGTTAGAAGACATTATTTCAAATACTGAAGAAGTCATTCAAAACGTATGTACATTCGCAGGCTTAGAGTACGAAGTAGCTATGACCCGGATAGACTTGTCAAAATCAAATTCTGGAAGATTTAAAACCGAATTGTCAAATGACGATATTATTAATGTAGAGGACTCTTTGAGCGATATTCTATCGGAATATAATTACGTGAGCAATAATTTTTGGACTTAGATATCTTCGTTATGAGACTGAAGTCTCAAGTGGATAATATTTGATGCTTTGAAGAAGAGTATTATCTTTTCAGTGGAATTCCTGAGCCTTGCCATGAAGGGCTCAAACCCAATTTGTATAGGGCTGGCTTGACCTATGCTACATCAGATCCTGTCGCTGCACTCAATATTTCAAACCATTGTGCATCAGAAATAATTGTATGCGAAGAATCCACAGCTGTTTTAATACGTTCAATTTTTGATGAACCTACTATTGGTCTTATATCAGCTGGATGGTGGAGTAAAAACAAGTAAACCATCTGATCCAATTCCCAATCGTACTTCTTGGCCACGTTTGATAATCGTTCTCGCTGATTGAGTAAGACAGGATTAGCGGTAGGTGCAAATAACTTTCCTCCACCCATCGGGGACCATGCCATTGGTATAATACCTTCTAGCATACAATGATCCAATGTACCATCTTGAAATGATGAGAGTTCAAATGGAGACACTTCAATTTGATTACATTCTACATCCACAGAAGAGTTGATGAGTTTTACTTGATCTGTCGAAAAATTAGATACTCCGAAGTGACGAATTTTACCACTAGTCTTGAGTATATCTATTGCTTTCATGATCTCATTAGGGTTCATGATAGGGCTCGGCCTATGAATTAGTAGCAGATCAATATAATCTGTTTTTAGATTATTGAGTGATGTATCCACACTGTTTATGATGTGCCCTTTGCTTGTATCATAATGTTTGGCTTTGATAGATGGTCGTTGATCTGATTGCATCATAATCCCGCATTTAGTTATGATCTGTACATTTTCTCTTGCTAAACCAGATTTTTGGAATGCGTTTCCCCACTCTGCTTCTGTGGTATGTCCACCATAGATATCTGCATGGTCGAAAGTTGTGACTCCTAAAGCCAAGCAGTCTTCTATAAGGCTTGCCATAGCTGTTGTATTAAGCTGAGCACCCCACACTCCCCATTTCATTACACCTGCGATTATTCTAGAGTAGTTAGATTTCGACATTTAATTATGTTTTAGTTTTGGTCAAAAGTAGAATAATCCAATGAAATAGCATGCGCACTTCAATAAGTAAAAATTAATTCGGCAGATTGATTTATTTGTCGTACTTTTGCAGCCGTTTAAAAAATTAATTAACCACTTCCGACTCTAAAATCGGAATACAAACCTGATTCTTAATATGTTAGATGACAAGGATCCTGTACAAGACGAAAATAAAGCAGAAAATGCTGAAACGTCTACAGAAACACAAGAAGTAGAAACAACAACAATTGTTGAAAAAGTAGCAGATGCAACCAAAGTAGTAGTAGAAACTATCGTTGAAAAGGTTGTAGATGTCAAGGACGCTGTAGTAGAATCACTTGCGGAGGATACTGAAGAAGAGCCTGTAAAAGAAGAGGAGCAGAGACCAGAGGACATGAGAGGCCCTCACGATGATTATGATTGGTCAATAAGCAACATAAATACGCAAGCTTATTCTGATGAAGAAATCGCAAAATACCTTTCTGATTATGAACAAACTTTGGGTAACGTTCAAGAAAACTCTGTTGTATCTGGTATCGTAACAGCTATTCACTCTGGTGATGTAGTATTGGATATCAATTATAAATCAGATGGGCTTGTATCATTCTCAGAATTTAGAGACATGCCTGATCTAGCGATTGGTGATCATGTTGATGTTTATGTAGAGGACAAAGAAGATCATAGAGGCCAATTAGTACTTTCAAGAAGAAAAGCTAAGCTTATTAAAGCTTGGGAAATGCTTGTTGATAGTTATGAGAATGGCACTATCATAAAAGGTACTGTAGTATCCAAAACAAAAGGTGGATTGATCGTTGATTGTAGTGGGTTAGAAACATTCTTACCGGGATCACAGATTGATATCAAACCTATCATCGATTATGATGCATACGTGAATAAGACGATGGAGTTTAAGGTAGTGAAGATCAACGAAACTATCAAGAATGCCGTAGTATCTCACAAAGCATTGATCGAAAGCGATCTTGCAGAGCAAAGAGAGCACATTATCTCTTCATTAGAGAAAGGACAAGTACTAGAAGGTACAGTGAAGAATATCACAGACTTCGGTGCATTTATGGACTTAGGAGGAGTAGATGGATTACTTTATATCACTGATATCTCATGGGGAAGAATCAATCACCCGAACGAAATATTAGAGCTTAACCAGAAAGTGAATGTAGTAGTACTTGATTTTGATGAGAACAAGAAGAGAATTTCTCTAGGTCTTAAGCAACTACAGCCACACCCATGGCAAACCCTTGGTGAGGATATAGCTGAAGGTTCAACTGTAAAAGGTAAGATTGTAAACATCGAAGATTACGGTGCATTCTTAGAAATCATACCTGGTGTAGAAGGTCTTATCCACGTATCTGAAGTAACTTGGAGTAACCAGCCAGTGAACGCAAGAGATTACTTCTCATTAGGAAAAGAAATCGAGGCAAAAGTGGTAACTATCGATAGAGACGAAAGAAAAATGTCACTATCTATTAAGCAATTATCTAACGATCCTTGGTCATCAATTGGAGATCAATTCCCAGTAGGACAAAAGTTCTCAGGTGTTGTGAAAAATCTTACTCCATATGGTGTTTTTGTCGAGCTTGAAGAAGGAATTGGTGGAATGGTACACATTTCTGATCTCTCATGGACTAAGAGATATTCACACCCATCAGAATTTACTAAAGTTGGTGAAACGATCGATATTCAGATTTTGGAAATCGACCAAGATAGTAGAAAGCTTTCTTTAGGGCATAAGCAATTAGAAGAGAACCCTTGGGATACTTTCGAGAATGTATTCCCAATTGGATCTTATCATGAAGCTACTCTTATCAAAAAAGATGATAGAGGTGGAATCGTTCAGTTGCCATACGGTTTAGAGGCGTATGCTCCTCTAAGACATCTTAAGAAGGAAGATAACACAAGTGTAGAAGTTGATGAAACAACTACATTCAAAGTAATCGAATTCAATAGAGATGATAAGAGAATATTGGTATCTCACTTAAGATATGTTGAAGATATCAAGAGAGAAGCTGATGATACGGTACGAACCGAACAAAGAGAAGAAAGAAAGACTGTACAGAAAGCTGTGAAGAAAACTCAATCTAATGTAGAAAGAGCTACTTTTGGTGACCTGGATGTATTCTCTCAATTGAAAGATCAATTGGCTGCGGATGCTCCGAAACCACCAGCTCCTAAAGCAAAGGCTGCTCCTGTAAAAGAAGCTGCTCCAGCAAAGAAAGAGGCTAAAGTAGAGGCTCCTGCTAAAGAAGAAGCAACTGCAAAGGAGGAAGTTAAAACTGATGCACCTGAAAAGGAGGAAGCTAAAGTTGATGCACCTGCTAAGGAAAAAGCAAAGGCTGCTCCTAAAGCTAAAAAGGCTAAAGCTGATTCCGAAGAAGATGACTTTAAGAAAATTGAAGGAATCGGACCTAAAATCTCTGAGCTTTTGAAAGCTGCTGATATTCTTACCTTCGAAGCATTGTCTACTACAGATTCAGAAAAAATCAAAGAGATTTTAGCTGAAGCCGGAAATAGATATAAATCGCATGATCCAACAACATGGCCTGCACAAGCTAAAATGGCTGCTAAAGGTGATTGGGACGGTCTGAAAAAATGGCAAGATGAATTAGACGGAGGTAAGTAAAACCATTCATGGTTTTATGCCGATTCGTATGGAAATATTTCAAGTACAACTGGTATAGTTACTAACTTTTAATTCTCAATTAATAAAAAGCCTTCAATCCTTAATTGGATTGGAGGCTTTTTTTGATGGCTATTTCTGTAAGATTAACATGTGACTTCATACTTTCAATTTTGTTCCTGTATAAGTTGGAGAGGCAAAATCAAAATATTTTATATATTACCACATCATTTTATAAATTTAATTTTTTTTAGCCAAAAGCCATGAAACCTAAGAATAATAGATAATTTATGTTCTGTTTAATTAAAACAATGAACGGTTAAACAAAATACTAATTTACAAGTTGTTACCTTGTATTGGAAAGATAAGTTTATGAGCAAAAAGAAGATTGTAGTAATTGGTTCTGGTTTTTCTGGATTAGCTTCAGCTTGCTGTTTAGCTAAAGAAGATTTAGATGTTACTGTAGTTGAAAAAAATGCCTCTTTAGGAGGTCGAGCACGGAAATTTGAACATGAAGGTTTTATGTTTGATATGGGTCCTAGTTGGTATTGGATGCCAGAAGTGTTTGATCATTTTTTTGAAAATTTTGGAAAGAAGGTTTCAGATTATTACATCCTCGAAAGACTTGACCCTTCATACCGAGTATATTTCGAAGATGAATATGTGGATATTCCAGCAACCATGCCGGAATTATACAAGTTTTTCGAATTTCATGAACCGGGATCTTCAAAACAGCTCAAGAAGTTCCTTGATGAAGCGGAATATAAGTATCAAGTTGGTATGGATGAATTTGTTTGGAAACCTGGACATGGTATTACAGAGTTTATTGACGTGAGAGTTGTAAAATCTTTGTTCAAGCTTCAGATGTTTTCGAGTATTGATAAACAGATAAGAAAGCTATTTAAGAACCCAAAACTGATTAAGCTACTTGAATTTCCGGTGTTGTTTCTTGGAGCAACTCCAGCTGACACTCCAGCTTTATATTCTTTGATGAATTATGCAGACCTCAAACTTGGTACTTGGTATCCACAAGGAGGGATGCATAAGATTGTAGAAGGTATGGTTAATTTAGCAAAGGAGCTAGGAGTGAAATTTAGAACCGATACAAACATTACAGGAGTTACTATTAAAGACGGACAAGTTATATCTGCAAATACGGAAAGTAGTGCTTATAGTTGCGATTATCTAGTAGCAAGTGCAGATTACCACCACATTGATCAACATATCATACCAGAAGGGTACAGAAATTATACTGCGGATTATTGGGATAAACGTACTATGGCACCTTCTTCTTTGCTATTCTATCTTGGACTAAGCGCAGAAGTTGAAGGAATCAAACATCACAATTTATTTTTTGATGAAGATTTTGATTTGCATGCTGAAGAAATTTATAAAAACCCTAAGTGGCCAACAAGGCCCTTGTTTTATATCTGTTGTCCATCAAAGACAGATAGCTTTATTGCTCCAGAAGGAAAAGAAAACATGTTTCTTCTTGTGCCACTCGCCCCTGATTTGGATGATAGTGAGGAGATGAGGGAGAAATATTTTGATATTATTTGTAATCGTATTATCGATAAAGTTGGAGTTGACATTAGACCGTTAGTTGAGTTTAAGAGATCGTATTGCTTGAACGATTTCAAAAAAGATTATAACGCCTATAAAGGAAATGCATACGGACTGGCAAATACGCTACTTCAGACAGCGTTCCTAAAGCCAAAGTTGAAAAACAAGCATTTGAAAAATGTGTACTACACTGGTCAATTAACAACTCCAGGTCCAGGAGTTCCTCCTTCTTTAATCTCAGGTCAGGTAGTGGCTGCAGAAATCCTCAAAACAATAAACGCATGATTAGTCTCTATAACCAAACCTGCCAGGAGGTAGGTAAGCTTATCACTAATAATTACAGTACTTCGTTTTCGTTGGGTATTAGAGTTTTTGCACCGAAATTCAGAACGCCAATATATGGTATTTATGGTTTTGTAAGATTTGCAGATGAGATAGTCGATACATTTCATGATAGTGATAGAAAATTACTTTTAGAGGAGTTTAAAAGGGACACCTATACAGCTATAGAAAGGAAGATCAGTCTTAATCCTGTTCTTCATGCTTTTCAAGAAGTTGTTCATCAATATGGCATAGAGTTAAAACATATAGAAGCTTTTCTTAAGAGTATGGAAATGGACCTGTACGATATAAAATATGATGAAGTTACACTCAAAGAGTATATTTATGGATCTGCCGAAGTAGTTGGATTGATGTGCCTCAAGGTTTTTTGCGAAGGAGATGATATAGAATATAATAGGCTTGAAGAATGGGCTATTAGTTTGGGAAGCGCGTTCCAAAAAATCAACTTCCTTAGAGACATGAAATCGGACTTCGAAGAAAGAGGGAGAACCTACTTTCCAAATGTAGATTTAGCCAACTTCACTCAAGCGGAAAAGTTGCGAATCGAAGCTGATATTCAAAAAGATTTTGATCATGCTTATATTGGAATCAAGCAACTTCCATCGGGAGCAAGGTTAGGTGTTTTTACAGCCTACAGATATTATCTCTCACTTTTCTATAAGATAAAGAGTGCTCCAGCTGAGAATATACTTTCAGAACGAATCCGTATCAATAATGGGAAGAAGATATATTTACTTACTTCTTCGATGGTAAAAAATCGATTGGGGATGCTGTAAGAGTAATCAGTGAATGATTTAATATGATTCATGAATCATGTATAGTGGAATTATTTTGTAAATATTATTGGCAAGTCATTCGGAGACGGACTTCCTGTTTTTTCGCCCAGCCATGCATCTTAAGTGGCAATTATTTATTCGAATCAAGTAGTAGTCGATTTTGTCAATGTTTTAGGATATCTTATCTATCCGAATACACCGATAGATCAATTAAGTGTATTGTCCAAAAACGAAAACTTACAAAAATCAGCGATTTCAGTATTAGATATAGGTGGTAAGCTTGTTTATCGAGTCATTGTACCTAGCAAGTCAGATGTAAGAAATGAAAAAATACATGTAGGCAATTGGGATTCAGGAATTTATTATATCCTACTTTATAATGAAGTAGTTTCTCATATTATGATGTATCGCACGAGACTTTATAGACTGCCAGTATTTAGTTGTCAGGCTCAAAATTTTGAGGCCTGTCAATATGTGGAATTGTAAATGGTATAGTAGAATTGATGATATCTCATGCATTTTATTGGTGGTACGTTTATAGTATACGCAAAATCGCAAATGATGCTAAGGAACGATGATGGTTTTAACAAGTCAGAAATACAATCCTATTTAAAGTGATATGATACATTCTATTTATAGATAAGGTATTCTTAATATAGATGTTGAACGTGTCCTACATTTATATGTTTTTATACGATGGATGAGACTTTGGATTAGCAATACAGCACCATAAATAACGATAGGGTTTGATTTTTTTACGAGTATTGAGACTTATGAGTCTCAATACTAAGTTCTAATATATAGAGAAAGTTATGATTGATGTTTTGTTGATCTTTTATGAGTGAGGGTTTAGTCTGTTATTGCTGTTTTAGTCCCAAATTGATTCATTTTCATTCTCTTTTTCTCTTTTATTCATTTTATTTCAACATTTTTCGAGAAAAATTGTCTTTCGAGTTATTGCCAAATAGCAAATATTAGTTGTGCCTGAATGTCATTATCAATATTAAGTTTCAGGAATGGTATAAATTTAGATATTTATTGTTGTGTAGAAAATGAAGTAATATTATTTTTTGAATAATACTTTACCTAAAGTTTGGTAGTTAAGTAAAAAGCGTGCTATCT
>CAXBGT010000035.1:0-32389 GCA_963975265.1 uncultured Saprospirales bacterium | reverse complement strand
GTGCTATTGCTGACACATTGATACCATTTTTGCCAAGACTTTGGAAAAGATTACCGGCTACACCAGGCACAGACTTCATATTCTCACCTATCACGGCTATGATTACTTGATCATGTTCTATAACGATAGGTTTTATGTTCTGATTCGAAATTTCTTTATCGAACTCTTCTTCAATCAACGCCTTTGCTTTTTTTGCATCTCCAACAGAAATTGCAAAACTTATTGAGTGCTCGGATGATGCTTGAGTGATAAGTATCACATTAATTTTCTCTTTAGCTAATGTAGAGAATAATCTTCCTGAGATACCAGGTGTACCCATCATTCCACTGCCTTCAAGGTTGAGAAGAACTACATCTGACAACGCACTAATTCCTTTAATAGGAGACCGAAAATTTTCATCTCCTTTTGTATGAATCCTAGTTCCGGGATGTGTGGGATTAAAAGTATTTTTGATGTAGATAGGAATTAACTTATCCATTGCAGGTTGTATCGTTGGAGGATATATCACTTTCGCACCAAAATGAGACATTTCCATTGCTTCCGCATAACTCAACTGATTCACCGTAAAAGCCTTTTTTACTTTTCTTGGATCACTGGTTAATACTCCATCAACATCAGTCCAAATTTCTAAGTCAGTTGCACCAAGCGCTCCTGCCACTATAGCAGCAGTATAATCAGAACCACCTCTCCCTAATGTAGTTGTCAACCCTCCTTTATCAGAAGCGATGAACCCAGTAATCATTTGGATTACCCCTTTATTTTTATCGAAGTGCTCTTTTATTTTTTGAGTTGTAAGGTTCGTATCTACCTTAGCAGATCCAAATTCTCTATTCGTAAATATCACATTTCTAGCGTCAAGATATTCAGCATTTACCTTTTGAACCTTCAAAGCTTCTGCGACAAGAAAATTGCTGCTTCTCTCTCCAAAACTCAGCACATAATCCATTGTTCGAGGAGATACTTCTCTAACCAATAGTATACCTTTCAATAGATCTTTGAGCGTATCATAATTATCATCCAATTTTGCAATTACTTTCAAATATCCATCCTCACCGAGAAGTGATTTTGCTGCGGATTCGTGCCTATCTCTGAATTGGTGATAATAAGCGATGTATTCATCTTTTCCAGCTGCGGCTAATTCGCTCATTTTAATAAGCAAATCAGTAATACCTCCCATCGCTGAACATACCACAGCTATCTCCTCACCTCTATCTAGTTTAGATTTGATGATATTTATCACCTTGCCAATGTTCTCAGCATTTTTAACAGACGTACCGCCAAATTTTAAAACTTTCATGCTTGTAAATTCTTAATTGTAAATTCTCTCTTTTCGACACGCTCCTAAGTGTAATTGAGCAATTGCATCTAATACCAATTCCGCTATAAAATCTTTATATGTATTACGGTAATGCCAATCCGTATTGAAAGTTGCAAACTCTTTTGGCAACATTTTCAATATTCATCGGTATACTAGCACAAATATGGCTAAAAAGAAAACAAAAAACCCTACCTCCGTGTGGAAATAGGGTTTCATCTTTCTATTTATGTACTTATTGGTTTGTATACCAACAAGAGATATTTTATTTACTTAAATGGATCAGACCATTTTGGTGCAGTTACAAAATCTGTATCTGTCAATGTCCTTAAATAGTTGACTAGATCTTCTTTGTCTGATGAACTGAAATTGAATTTCACAGCTTGATTGTTTCCAATATTTCGTAGTGCCTCAGATAAATTAGGGTGACTTTGAACTCCATCGCTATAATGGTCTACAACTTCTTCTAATGAAGAAAATCTACCATCATGCATATAAGGACCTGTTAATTCTATATTCCTTAAAGAAGGCACTTTAAAAACTCCGTCTAAGTACGATTCCCCATCCTTATCTCCCAAGCCTTTGTCAGCATATACCATATCGAGACCATTGTTAGCACTAGATCTTATGATCGCATTGTGACTAGAGCCATGACAGCTACTACAGTTTGTATTAAATAAACTCTTACCATTATTCTCCGAGCTACTAAATGCTTCAAAATCTGAGAAAACATCAGCTTGTGAAAAAGTATTTGGAGGAGCAGGTATTGACTTGTCAAATTTTGATGCTCTACTTGAGAAACTATTTACAAATTCCGTAATTGCATCTAGGATATTAGCTTCAGTGATCGGATTTGAATCTCCATATGCTTTATCAAAAAGAACCTGGTATTTTTCGTCAGCTTTAATTTTTGTTGCCAATTCCCACATAGAATGTCCCATTTCAAATGAACTTGTGATGGCAGCTTCTGATTGTTGATTAATAGATTCAAATCTTTCATCCCATGAGAAAAACCCAGATTGGAAAGATAGATCTGTACCATAATATTTTACAAAACCTATTGTATTACCAAGTGGAAGTGAATTTCTAGTACCTATGTTGCCTTCTAATCCTTCACTAAATTTTTCATTATCAGCAAAAGCTGCTGCTTGTTTATGGCATGAAGCACAAGATGTGCTGCCATCTACAGATAGTTCTTTATCATAAAACAAAACTCTTCCTAGTGTAGCTTTGTGAAATGGTAGGTCTGGATTAAATCCAGGTACAGGCCTATTCGTTACCAAAGTATAATTGTGTGTCTCCTCTGGTAAATCAAGTGACTGACTCAACAGCTCGTATTCATCAGTTGAGTAGTGAAATACTTCTGAATCCTTCTTATCCGTACAAGACTGAAATGAAAGACATGCAACAAATGTGGCAAGTAAAAAGAAAGATTTTTTCATAATTGAAAGTGTTTAAAGTTATAAGCTTCTCCTCTAAGTAACGCAAAATAAGGCTTTTGTTGCTCAATTGACATAAAAATGTCATCTTATATGAAAATTAACACATTAGGAGAGATCATATTTGATGGAATTACCGTCACATGGATAGACGCTGTAGTAGGTTAAAATGGTTGGGTAGCTTCTTATAGATTTGAAATTTGAACATTGAATGTTGAAATTGTGCATTGTCAAATTGTCGAATCACACTTGGCTCGAGCGGTTTGGTCCTACTTAAATTTCAGATTTGCTACTACATAATCTCCCAATTTTTTTCCTTGAGTTACTCCATTATCAATTGCAGGTCGGTAGTGTATGCCTCCATACAATCTTGATATTGCCGCTTCTTGTGATGCTGCATAAAAAGATACAAATGACCTTGCAGGCAATCCGTATTCTAGTTCTGTATCATCTTTGAATGAAAAATCATTTCCATAAATCGATGTAAGCACAGTGGCCGCAGCTGTTGAAATGACACTATGTCCACTTGTATATTCTGGGAATGGAGGAGTCTGAAGTGTTGGCAACCAATCCTTATCAATATGTTCGTTGATTACTGTTTCTGGCCTGATTAAATTAGACCTATACTTTTCATCCCAACAAGCAATAAATCCATCTGCCAAAGCAATAGATGTGATCGCATAAGATTCTAGCGTCTTCATAAATGAAGCCTCCGATTTCTCACAGGCAATTTTAGTAATTCCTATCCAATGTCCTCCTGGAGTGATCTTTTTACTTGCATGCATTACATGACCTGTCACATTCATTACATAGGGATTACAATCCCAAAAACTAGCTATTTCTCTTTGTTCTTCATTAAGATTATTGACTACATCATAAACTTCTATCAGTTCTTTATAAAATGTACTATTCTTATCCATTGAAAACTCAGTAGGAAGCTCGGGTGTAAATTGATCTGATGACTCTATTACAAAAGGACGAATATCTTTCCAATGTGGCTCAATTCCTTCATGGTACATAGGTGGTGTAGGTTTCCATCGTTCATTTTCATCTGTAACAGAGAACTTTGGAAACGATCTTGATTGCTTATAATTATCACCCTCTGACCATGCTAATATTTCATTCGATACTCGCTCACCATAAGCAATAGATCTTTTTATGATTGTTGGATCAACATTTAGAGTATCCAAATATTTAAGATAGATCTTAGTATGCTCATCCATCTTATCCTCCGAAAATATAAAATGTTTGGCAGTTTTTATCATTGCAGTTGTCGCAGAGATTCCAAATGCGTACTCCTCTCCTTCCCTTGGCGGAGTGATATTTGGCATATCTGTAAGTTGCCCGGATAGTGACACATAACTAGAGTCCATCCACCTCCCAGCTTCGTAAGCAGCAATACTTGGATATACGTAATTTCTACTAGCAACTGGAGGTGAGAAGATATCATGTATGATAATGTCCGTCAATTTTTTCATTGAAGAATGAATGAAATCTGTATTGGCTGTCTTGTTTTTGTGATCTGTATCATAAGCTTTGCACCCAAAAAGAACTAAGGTCACAAATAACACAAACGATAGTCTTAACAATACTTTCATAGGTACATTTCTATTTTGAATGATATCTATTAACAAACATAACTTGTAAAAAAAAATTATTAGTCACTAAGTCTCAATAGATTTATAAATGCAAAATTACTTTTAAAAGAATGAATTAAAAATAATTGACCTTTTAAATGGAAGAAGTATATCTATTGTGCTATTACTGTAATGTAAGAAGAGTATACTAAACCATTATTATTAAGAACAAATTCAACCAATAACTGTATGGTCAGTAGTTACAATATCTAAAAAATCATACATTTGCACCATGTTACTACATATACACAAAGGTAAAATACACCGAGCCACTATTACAGAAGCAAATCTGAATTATGTGGGTTCTATTACGATCGATGAAGATCTTATGGATGCTGCAAACTTTATCGAAGGAGAGAAAGTACAGATCGTAAACAATAACAATGGAGAACGCATTGAGACATATGTAATCAAAGGAGAAAGAGGTTCTGGTGTAGTGTGCCTTAATGGTGCCGCGGCAAGACGCGCACAAGTTGGGGATATAGTGATTATCATCAGTTATGCTTTGATGACTCCAGAAGAAGCAAAAGACTTTAAACCTACCATAGTATTCCCTAATGAACACAACAAAGTGGACTAATCATACTTTCCTATTAGCACTGAAATAGCCAATGAATAAGAACCTCCAAAGTATATTGAAGATCTTGATGTTTTTATCCATTGGGGTGTCAATTCTGTACTTAGTTTATAGAAAATACAATTCCAAATTCATAGAAGAATGCATAGCGGAAGGGACTCCCCTTTCTGATTGCAACTTTATTGATAAGATAGTTTCAGATGTGAGTTCGGCTAATTTTACTTGGATTTTTATTGGTCTTGCATTCTATGTTTGGAGCAATGTTGCTCGATCGATTCGATGGAAAATGCTTATTGAGCCACTTGGAAAATCTCCTAGATTGGCAAATACCCTTAGCACAGTGTTAATTACACATCTAGTCAATCTGGGAATACCGAGGTCTGGAGAATTCGTTCGTGCAGGATTACTAGCAAAATATGAAGATTTAGAAGCCGAAAAAGTAATGGGTACTATCGTTACTTCACGTGTGATAGATGTGCTTTGCCTATTAATTATGATTGGCATTACACTCCTACTTTCATTTGATAATTTTGTGGGATATTTCAGAACCAGTGATGTTATGGGAGATCAAATAACCTCCCTGTTATCCCCATTAAATTTAATACTTATAGCTATATTTTCAGCAGGTGGCTTGTTTCTTTTGTGGAGATTCAGAGAGGAGATACTCGCTACAAAAATTGGAATCAAAATATGGAATATTCTTCGTGGTTTTTGGGAAGGAATACTGACTATAAAGGACTTAAAATCACCTAAGAAATTTATATTTCACACAATTGTCATCTGGATTTGCTATTATTTGATGACTTATTTGATGTTTTTCTCATTCTTCCCGACATCTAATCTTGCACCTGTTGCAGGCCTTGTCGTATTTATTTTTGGAACATTGGGGGTTGTAATACCAAGCCCAGGAGGCATGGGTACATATCAGTTTTTGATTGTTGAAGGATTGATGTTATATTCTGTTCCAGAAACTGAAGCATTTTCATTTGCCAATATTATGTTTTTCTCTGTTCAACTTTGCAATATTGCTCTTGGCTTGATTGCATTTATTCTATTGCCAATAATCAACAAGAATGAATAAACGATACCACATCATAACAGTAGTGGGTGCCAGGCCACAATTTGTCAAAGCTGCAGCTCTTAGTCGATCATTCGCTCATAACAATCGTATAAAAGAAACAATAGTACATTCTGGCCAGCATTATGATCATAATCTTTCTGGTGGTTTTTTCTCGGAATTAGATATCCCAAAACCTAAGTATAATCTTGATATAGGTTCAATGTCACACAATAAGATGATTGGTCACTTTCTGATTGCCTTCGATGACATCATTGATGATGAACAGCCTGATATGATTCTTGTATATGGTGATACCAATACAACATCAGCCGCAGCTATAGCAGCTGCTAAACGAAACATCCCGCTTGTCCATGTAGAAGCTGGACTGAGAGAATGGGACAAATCAATACCAGAAGAGGTTAATAAATTACTGACAGATAGTGTCACTGACTTATACTTTTCACCCACACAAACTGGAGTAGACAATCTTAAAAAGGTAGGAATCACAAAAAATGTGCACTTGACAGGAGACATAAGTCTAGATTTGCTTTTTTCTGCTACAGAGTATATGGATGAACAAGTATTACGAGATAAATACAAATTGGATGGTCCATTCGCATTTATGACCTGCCACCGAGATGCGAATACTTCTGAAGCTTCTAAGTTAGGAGGTATATTATCCGCTGTAAGCCAATATGATGGCCAAGTCATATTCCCAATACATCCAAGAACAAAAGCTGCCATATTAAAATTTGGATTGGGCAGCCTGATAGACAATAATATGATAATAATAGAACCATTAGGTTTTTGGGAAACACAAAGCTTACTTAGGTATTCTAGCTTAGCAGTTACGGATTCTGGGGGTATTATAAAAGAAGCTTATTTTCATAAAGTACCTGGAATCATAATCGATAAGCAAACGGAATGGATCGAGACAATCAATGAAGGGTGGAATGTGGTTACTGGTCCTGATGAAATTAAGATCAAAAAGCACTTGATCAATCACAAAGGTGGGCAAATACACACAAATGCACTTGGAGATGGTGAATGCGGAGCACGAATTGCAGGTCACATTCTTAACTATTTAGACCAAATTTCTTAGAACTTCTTATTAATCATCCAAACCATATATCTATACTTTCTTATGCATTAAAATACTCATGTGAGTAAGTTCATATTGGACAAGTTGGTGGTGAACACTTTTAAGAAAGGCGCATTATCTGGAATAAAGTAAACCTCTATAGCAAGAGAAGGCATTGTAGTTATGCTAACACATCTAGCTTTTATAAATGAAACAGAAATATAGAGTGATCTTTTTTTACATCAAAGTGCAACATGCTCCACGCACAATACTCATTTTAATGTATTAATTTATTCATTATTCCCTATATTAGTACACTAGTTTTAATATTACATAACCAAAACTCATGAAGAGACTTTTAGTATTAGTATGCTTTATTTACATTGGCATAGGCCAAATAACATCTCAAATCATCAATGTAGAAAGTAAAAGAATAGCGACCGACACATTAGGATTTTCTGGCACAATGGGCATGTCAATGTCAGCATCGAGATTCACACAATCATACGTAGCTGCTGAGCTTTCTAGTCAAGTACAGTGGAAAACCAACAAAAACCTTTACCTGCTTTTGGGTGATTTCCAAATCGTAAATGCTGGCGGCGAAAGCTTTAACAACAGTGGTTTTGGTCACTTCAGATTCAATAGCAAATTTTCAACTAAAACAAGTCTAGAACTTTTCACACAATTACAATATAACTCTGTCACAAAAATTACTGCTAGGTTTTTAAATGGGGCGGGACTGAGATTCAAATTATCTCCTTATGAAACAGCAAAAGTTTATTGGGGTGTTGCTGCCATGTACGAATATGAGGAACTATCTGACCCTCAAATCATCAATAAGGATATCCGTCTCAGCACTTATCTGTCATTTACCCTTGCTCCCGTAAAAACAATTACATTAAGAAATACGACTTATGCGCAACCGTTGACTGGGGACTTCAATGATTATCGACTATTAAATAACACTACGCTAAGATTTGGGATTACAAAGAACCTTAGTTTCTCCACAGATTTTAGTTTCTTATATGATTCTCGTCCACCGATTGATGTACCAAACATCAATTATCAAGTGAAAAATGGGCTGAATTATAGGTTTGATTAACAGCAATTTTATTAAAAGATAATTCTCTACCATTCATTCTTTTCTTGCTTTTTCAGCTGCCTTCTTTTTCTTCTTAAAAAACCCTCTCAAGAGCCAGTGACTTTGCAGAGCTTCCATACTCTCGTCAAATTTTTTAGTCCCATCGTTAAGATTATCCATTGTAGACTTTAGATCATTTGATATGGTAGTATCACCCATAAGTGTTCCAAGTAGACCGTCGGATTTCTCTATTTCCGCAATTATTGCTTCCAAATCCTTGGTCGTATTATAAATTGCAACAGATGAAGACTCAAGATTTTTGAGAATAGGCACTGTGCGATCAACTAAAAGCGAATCAATATTCTGAGATATTCTTTCTACTTGCTGTTGCAAACTATTGTCACTTAAGAGATATCCAAGATTACCTTCTCCCTCAGATATTCCACTCATTAGGTTATTAACACTTTCTGAAGAGGTCTTCAATTGTTCTGTGATTAAATGCAAATTTTTAGTTGTTGAATTTAGGTTGGATGCTATCTGATTATCATTAATCAACTGAGATATTGTACCATTTCCATTATTCATTTTTCTTGTAATTTCAAGAAGAGTTGAGGATATCTCGTCAATCTTATCATTAGCAGAAGACAAGGTGGATAGCATCTCTGAAAGCTCCACTTTCTGTCTTATTAGTACGAAATCACCGTCTTTTATGGCTGCGGCACTTCCTTTACCTGGAGTGAGATTGACAAGCATATTACCTACCAGACCATTAGTTGAGATATCAGCACGAACATTGGATTTCAAATACTTTGTAGAATTCTCCTCAAGGGACATAAATACTCTCACAATAGTATCCGAGATGATTTGGATATTATCTACAGTACCTATTGTGATTCCAGAATATCTTACATTATTGCCAATTAATAAGCCTTTTACATCACTAAAATCAGCATAAATAGTAATCTTATTTCCCGACCATCCACCAGTTCCACTAATTTTAAAAATTGCAAAAGTAAAAATTAACGATGTAAAAAGTACTAGTGCTCCAAGCTTGATATTATTTGATTTTGATCTTTTCATATTATCTACTTTGTACTTCTTTAAAAAATGCTTTCACTTTTGGGTCCTTCGACTGTGATAAGTCACTATATGTACCTTCGGCATAGTGTATACCGTCCTGCAGAATTATCATTCTATTAGAGATTACTCTTGCACAATCCATGTCATGTGTAATGATTAACGCAGAGGTGTTCAGTTCATCCTGAATCTTAAGCATTAGCTGTATTATTTCATTTGCAGTAATCGGATCTAATCCTGTAGTAGGCTCATCATATAAAATGATTTTTGGTTTCAATATTAGTGTGCGAGCGAGCGCTACTCTCCGTTTCATTCCACCAGATAATTCAGCGGGCATAAGATTAATTGCATGTTCCAGGCCTACACTTTGTAAGGCCTCTTTTATTAATTTATCTTCATTTTCACCAAGTTTTCGTTCAGGATGTCTACGGAGAGGAAATCTTAAATTTTCTCTCACAGTCATGGAATCATATAATGCTGATCCTTGAAAAAGAAAACCGACTTCTGTTCGAATTTGATCTAATTCCTCTTGATTGAGGTCTGGTATACTTTTGCCAAGAACTATTATTTCTCCTTCATCTACGGTCATTAATCTTACTAGACATTTTAGTAAAACAGATTTTCCAGAACCCGACTTACCAAGTATAACTACATTTTCTTGTGGAAATAATTGTAAATCAATTCCCTTTAGAACTTCATTGTTGCCGAATGATTTTCTTAGGTTCTTGATTTCAATCAAAGGTTTCTTCTCCTTGAAATGCTCTTCTATGTTATTGGATTCTTCATTAATCATATCACATAAAATATATCAGCAATGAGCACAGCAAAGAAATCTACCACAAATAATAAAAGTGATGCAACCACAACTGCAGTATTGGCAGCTCTTCCAACTCCTTCAGTTCCTTTTTCAGAATTATACCCTTTGTAACATCCAACGACACCTATTACCAATCCAAAAAAGAAAGATTTTACAGTAGCGGGCACCATATCACCAATCTCCAATACTTCGAATACTCTACTGAAATATAATTGGAATGACACTTCACCTTTCAAATTTTCAACTAAATAACTGCCTAAAAGGCCAACCACATCAGCTGCAATGACTAAAAATGGCAACATAATAATACATGCCCATACTCGCGTTACTACAAGAAATTTAAACGGATTGGTTCCAGATACTTCCATAGCATCTATTTGCTCAGTAACCTTCATTGAACCCAATTCTGCCCCGATGCTAGACCCTATCTTTCCTGCACAGATAAGCGCGGTCAATACAGGACCAATTTCTCGTATAAACGATATACCAATCATGTCCGGCATGAATGCAGACGCTCCAAAACGGACCATTGTTGGGCGAACTTGTAATGTAAGAACCAATCCCATTATAAAGCCAGTAGCTGCAACTAAAAAAAGTGATTGAACTCCTATAATATAACACTGATGTATCATTTCCCTCCACTCAAACGGTCGTCGAAATGCTTGCTTAAAAAAACGCCCAGTAAAAGCAGAAAAATTCCCTGTCTCCTCTAAAAAGTCAACTATTTTATTTGGAATATACTCCATTGGTTATGTTTCTAGGTATTTGCAAAAGTATACGCGAAAAACAGTTTATCGGGTGATGAGTATCAGTCCGCAAGGTGATTTAGATCAATCCGACTATTATTCATTAGGTTGAATTTTGAAAGATCATAACACAATCAAATTGACATGTATAATATAGAAGAAATTCATAAAGACCACATACAGTGGAAAAGAAAATTAGACTTTTATAGGGATGAGATATCATTCTTCTTTAAGGAGTTGAATAAAGTATTCGATAAGGATAAAGAGAATCTCCAAAGGATGGAATTCATTGATGAATACGAAGCTATATTAGAGAAAAAACAAGAACAATTGGAATCAATTTACCAACAGATTAATGATGTAGAAAAATCAATAGCTGAAGGAGAAAGTAGTATCACTTTACAAAAAGTACATCATCAATTATCTTTAGATCTACATAAGTTTCATAGAGCATATTTAAAAATGAAGCAAGGCTTCAAAATGTTCGCTGCTCACAACCATTAATCTGAAACACTTTAACACTTAATAGAAAATAAATACTATGAATTATCTGAAATATTTACTCTTTTCGATCTTTATTATCGGAATGTCCTCATGTTCTTCTACTCAGTACCTTACAGACAGTCTAGGAAGTGTCGACGCAAGTCAATTTGCGTCTTATACCTTAGAGGATAATTGCGGAGATGATATCAATCCTATAATGCAAATTAGAATCAAAAATGCAATCCAAAAAACCTTACGTGTTAGAAATTTGACAAATAATGAAAATGCTAATTTATTGGTAAAATACTTTGTAAAGAATACCAATAAGAAATATGTGCAAGAATGTAGAGATGATTATCTGAGATGGGAAGGTGGAAGAAAATGTATCGATAGAGTTATATCATATGAAGAAGGATCAATTGTAGTCGACATGATAGATACCCGCACCAATACTATTATTTGGCATGGCGCCGCTTATGGACCTAGTTGGGACCGATTAAGTGATCCAGATAAACATATCAATGGTACCGTATCCAATTTATTGGATAGGTTTTTCACACCACAATAAATGATTATAATGTTACCAAATTCTTGATATGTAACACAAGTTACACATGTAATAAAAAAAAGACTTTATCTTTGTAACAGATAGAAAAAACAATAAGTAATATTTAAATAAGAAAATAAAGGAAACAATTGGTTTTTTGGCGTTTTTGATGGCAAGTGGTATTCTCAATACAGGCTTGCTCTCATTTTTTAATACCAAATTCTTATAAGAAGAATTCAAAACCAAAGTAAAAGGGTGTTTTTGAACAGTAGTGTGAAGACAATTCTCAGGAAGAGTCTTTACCTATTGTCTTAAAACAAAAGCAAGTACTTCATCAATAAATTTTAATATCACTCAGAGCATCGGGCTTGTTAATCTTGCGAATGACTCCATATACTTATTTCTATCTTTTCTATTTCTAAAACTTTCGAGGGTTAATTCTTCGCACTCTTCCATATCTTCAAAGAAGTGCTGTTTGAGATCAATGGCAGTCTGTTTATCGTAGACCATAGCATTGATTTCAAAATTAGTCTCAAAGCTACGAACATCAACATTAGCCGTACCATTTGATGCTACAATGTCATCACTTACAATGGTTTTATTATGAAGGAACCCACCCTGATAAAGATAAACTTTCACATTGCTAGCAAGGAGTTTATCCAAATAGGTAAACATGCACCATCTCATCCATCTCGAATCTGAATTGAGAGGAACCATCAGTCGAACATCAACACCGCTGAGAGCAGATGTTTTCAGAGCCGTCATGATAGCCTCTCCAGGTATAAAATAGGGCGAACTGATGTAGATATAATCTATAGCATCAGTAATGAGCGTGAAGTATTCTTGCATAATACCACAATGATCACTATCAGGACCACTAGCAATCACTTGAACGGGGATATTTCCATTAAGACTCAATTTGGGTTCAGGCAGGGCATATTTATCACCTCCACTGAGCCTCCAATCATTGTAGAATACTCGCTCGAAATTAATTGCTGCATCACCTTCAACTCTGATGTATGTGTCTCTCCAAAAACCTAGATTAGAATCTCCATCTAAATTTTTATCAGAGATATTCATCCCTCCAGTATATGCAATTTTGTTATCTATGATTATAATTTTTCGGTGATTCCTATAATTAAGATACATGTAGTATTTGAACCAATTGAATGGCATAAATACTCTTACTTCTACACCAATTTTTCTTAGTTTTTTGAAGGATTCTTTATCTCCTTCTGTGCCAAATGCGTCATAAACTAGCCTCACTTTAACTCCTTCCTTGCATTTCTTTTCAAGAATTTCAAGGCACTTGTTCAAGACAATTCCAGTTTCTATGATATAAAAGTCAAGATGGATGGAATTCGATGCTTGCTCTATATCTTTATATACGTACTCGAAGGATGTTTTTCCATTTTTAAGCATGTCAACATTATTACGATACGAGATTGCAGAGGAATGATTCCTATTAAGCAACGTAGCTAATGGTATTTTACTTTGGGGAATTTTAGAACTGTCAATAGGTTTGTTATAGCTACTATCAAATATTTTTGCTCTTTTGAAGAATCTATCCCTTTTGACACTAATTCCAATCAATCGATAGAGCAACACACCTATCAATGGAATAAAAATCACAACTAACATCCAAGAAAACGTCTTCCCAGAATCTTTGACATTAAAAAATATGTGCCGTAGAGTTATAAACACAAACAGCACATAAAACCCTGATGTAACCTGAAAAACCCAAACCATTATTTAGTGGCGAGACTTTCGCTTTCCAGTGCTTTCAAATTTTGTTTCTCTAAAGTCCAATGATCGGTAGTAGATGTCTGAAGCCATTGATCGCCTGACTTCCTGAATACTTGAATATGTAAACCAAATTCTTCCTCAAGGATAGTTTCTAACCGGTCTACAGACATTGTTTTGTCCCAATTCAATTCTCCTAAAGATAGATCAGGATTAAGGTCACTTAGTTTTTTTTCCTCTTTTATTTCTTCATTCTTCGGAGAACCATGAAAGTGCTCATGTCCTTTTTTATAGAATTTGATTTTCAAATATGGAAAGTCCGATATAAAAGTGTTTTCAAGTTCTTTAGTAGTAGTGTTGTTATCTATAAACATGAGGATCAATATTTTGAATTATATAATATAAGCGTCTTAAGAATTGTAACTGAACACACTTCAAATTTGAGGTTCCCCAGCTATGAATAAGATGATATAAATCATCACTTCACATGACTTTCATTACTAATATCAATTTATAAAACCTTCAAATTTGAGTTGGTAAGTAAAAAAGATCCTAAATTTTGACTACCCCACCGCAAGCGGATGGAACATTAGCTAAAATTTTTCCATCCTAAAGGTCGGAAATCGGATCTTTTTTGTGATAAGGCGTTTTTATGCAAAAACATCTTCTTTATGGCCCCGACGCAAGCGCAAGCATCGGAGAATTTAAGTATTAAAATATTCTACAGATAAATGAATGAGATTATCAATCAACAGCTTCTTATAAATTTGAAGAAAACACTGTTAGATTTGAAAGCTTAAAATTAACTCGTTGTAGATCATGTGTTCTACATCTCCGATAACAAGAAAAACTTTCTTTGCTATGAAAATATTAGTGCCAGTTGATTTTTTTGAGACTTCGTTTGCAGCGTTTAAATATGCAGCATCTCTAGCCAATGTCGTAGGTGGAGAGATTATTTTGCTCCATATAATAAATGGCATGATGAATATTGATGAGACTTTTGCCCATGATCCAAGCGGAAAAATAGAACAGATTTCCAACGAAAGATTGAAAAGCTTTGTACAAAATTTTCCCAAAATAAAAGGAGTAAAAATCGAGGACGTAAAAATAACGAAGATTGCAATCTTTGGAATCCCAGGAATTGCAGTTTCTGATTATGCAGAGGAAAATGATATAGATCTTATTGTCATGGGTACAAGAGACAAACATGGAGTATTTGATAGATTATTAGGATCTGTATCGATTACTACGATCAAGGAAGCTAAATGTCCAGTAATCCTTATTCACGAGAGTACAAAGTGGAGAAAACCTAATAAAATACTATTCACTTTAGATAAAGATTCTGACTTAGAAGCACCATTGGAACAATTCGTCAAGTTCAACAAAAAATTACATGCCCATACGGATTTTCTACACATCGATATCAAGTCCAAAGATGATATCCAAGAACAAAAAGAGAAAATCATCAGTCGTTTATTCAAGGATGAAAAAGTAAATTTTTCTTTCGAAGTGAAGAGACTAACAGGTAATTCTCTAAAGTCATCTCTCAGCAATTACTGCATGTTTGAGAGTATAGATTTGATCACTATGGTGCATCGAAAGAAGGGCGTTTTAGAGCAAATATTCTCGAAAAGTAAAAGTGTAGAAATAGGAACCAGTTTATTCTTACCAGTATTGATTTTTAAAGAAAAAAAAACAAATGACTAATACAAGATGTCTAGTCATTTAGCTGAGATCATCACTCAAAGCACCAAGAAACCATTCTTGCATTTCTGTTCATAGTGAGAGCATTGATAAAGTAATCTCATTCAATCACCTATTCCTTCCAAAATTAAGTCGATCTACTCGCTCCAATTAATAAAACGGACCCCGAGAAGAATCGAGATCCGATAAAATACTAACTAACTATTAATCAATCAATCTAATGGATAATCGATTTAACTTCTATTATTCAAAACCATAAGTGGCACATGAATCCATGTGGCCATTTTTTTTGTGTGTCTACTTGAGAAAAGACTTTTCCAAAACGTCTTTTTACTACGATGCATGATAATCATCTCAGCGTCGTAATTCTCCGCATATTGCGATATTGTTTGTTCTATGTTTTGTGATTCTTCAACATTGAAGATTGTCTGGACTGAAGGAGAATGTTCCACCATGTATTTAGCGAATTGTTCTAACTCCTTCTTGTCTGTTTCAGTCTTATCTTTCGTTACATATAAGCACCTTACTCTACCAATGTGCGGTTTGATTACCTCTGTAGCTCTCCATAATTCATATGGATCTTTATGATTTAAGTTAGTTGCAAAGATTACATTATCGATATTTTTAAATTTATAACCCTTAGGTATTAGTATAACTGGACAGGGAGCATGATCAATTGCAGATGTAGATATGGTACCAAATATTTTTTCTGATAAACTATGATTTGTACCTTGAGTACCCATGATGATCAAATCAGCTTTTACTCTTTCGGCTTCTTGTTTTATTTGATACCCTACACCTCCAACTTCCACATTTGTCGTGACTTTCACCTCCGCATTTTCATCATCTCCATAGAATTGTTCACAGAAAACCTCTAAAGCTTGCAAAGACTCTCGAGCATTATCCATTTCCACACGCAATAATTCTGTGGTGTCTATTGGAACTTCGGCGGGGACAGCTGTGGATTGTACCACATTTAATATATGCAATTGCACTTTTTGCCCTTTCATAAGGTGAAGTGCATAGCCCAATGCATCAGCAGCATTATCCGAAAAGTCTGTTGGTATTAATATTTTTTTCATGGATCAAAGAATTTAAAATTTATCAGAACTTAACTTGATCAATAGGATTTAATTCCAATCCTTGATTTTTAGTCTGATTGATTATTCAAATATGGCCCAAGTAACACCATGGATTAAATGATACGAATCATCGATGCAAATGATTCTAATCACCTTTCTTACCCTGAATTTCCATGAAATTTGAAGATACAAACAGTATAACATCGGATGGTGTACTATACAAACTATATATTTCATATTATATAAACACAGGGGGAAAAAGCTTTATCCCCTGTTTTAGAATCACAATTTTTTTACATAAAAAAAAGAAAAATGGAAAATGCGTTAATCGAAAGAGTGAAATCTCAAGCAAGAGGTCTGAAAACGTTATCAGATGAGTTACAAGTTCAGATGGCTCTTGGCAAAGCGGAAGCTAGAGATCTTATCAAAAAAGAGAAGAAAACTTTGACAAAGTTTATCAACGAGCAAAAGAAAAAAATCGAAAAATCTCAAAATATCACGGAAGATAATAGAAGAATTTTCTTGACTTGTATGGAAGATCTCGAAGGTGTATTGTTCGCAGATGTGCCGACACAAGTAGCTGATTATGATCAGTATAAAAATGATTTACTGTCTAAAGTTTACAAGCTAGAAGAGGAAGTTAGAAAAAATTATCCTTCTATGACTATTGATATCCAAGATGAACTAGATGTATTCAAAGCTAAGATGGATGCATTCAGGGTTAATATTGCGCTGCATGATAAAGATGATCCAGAAAAAGTAGAGAAAATTAGATCAGAATTCACTGAAAAACTAACTGATATAAGATCGATGCTAAGTAATCGAGAAAAGGCACAATCAAAACTGGACAACTTTGTAGAAGATATCTCTGAGTCATTCAATTACTTAAAAAGAGCAATTGCTGATTTATCTAATTAATAATAAAGATGAAGGATACATTGCAAGTTGGTGACACTTCCAAAATCATGCGATACGAGAAGGTCGTAGCTACGCTTTTTAAGTATGGTTTCGAAGATATTCTTGCTCACCCACCACTTAGCAAATTTCTGCCTCAATCAAATTTTTTAGTACCTACTCGGAACGGAAAGAAAGTAAGTGAGTTCACTAGAAATGAACGCATAAGACTAGTCTGTGAAGAGTTAGGTACAACTTTTATCAAGTTCGCACAAATAGCTAGTAATAGACCTGACTTGTTGCCAGAGGACCTGATTACTGAATTAGAAAAACTTCAGGATGATGTCCCGCCAGTTGCAATAGAGGATATTCTTGAGACTATCTATTCGGATCTATATCGTCCTATAGATGAATTGCTTGAGTATTTCAATCCTATCCCTTTAGCATGTGCATCAATGGCACAAGTCCATCGAGCAAGGCTAATAGGTGGTAAAGAAGTAGTGTTAAAAATCCAAAGGCCAAGTATTAAGTCCACAATAGCTTCAGATATTGCTATTCTCTACAATATTTGTAATATTATAGATAAGTACATGCCTCAATATGAAGTCTATCAACCTTCAGAGTTGGTCAAAATGTTTGAGGATAGTATTACAGAAGAATTAAGTTTTAGATTGGAGGCAAACAATCTTGATCATTTTCAGAAAATGTTTAAGAACAACAGTAATGTCTTTATTCCGGAGCTATATCGAGAACTTTGTACTGATCGGATAATATGTATGGAATATGTTGAAGGTTATAAGATTACTGATCTTGATAATCTCAATAAATTCAAAATAACTGGTGAAGAACTGGCTAAACGAGGAATAAGCTTATACTTCGAGCAAGTATTCGAACATGGTTTCTTTCATGCAGATCCCCATCCAGGGAATATTTTCGTTCTGAAAGATGGTAGAATCGCATTTATCGATTATGGGATGGTCGGTACCATCATCGAAAAAGATAAGATTCAATTTGCACGGATCTTATTAGCAATGTATGATAAAGATGTACAGACACTAAAACGATCTATATTAAAGTTTTCAACAGGACTTACTAAAGATCAAGAGACAGCATTCGAATATGATGTTGTTTATTTTCTTCGAGAATATTCTCGAATTTCTCTAGACAATATAGATGGTGAGGAAGCTATGCGAGGTCTAAATTCATTGTTTTATGATTATAAAATAAAAATTCCTTCCAACCTTTTACTACTCATCAAAGCTCTTGTAATTCTTGAAGGTGTTGGCTTAAAACTCAATCCTGAATATGACATTATTGAAAATATAGGCCCATATGTACAGAAGTTATTAACTAAAAAATACAATCCAAATAGGTTACAAAAAGAGTTATTAAACTCCATGGAAGAAACTACTTCTATGATCAAAGACTTTCCGCAAGATGTGAGAGCAATTATTAAAAAGATCAAAGAGGGCAAACTACATATAGAGATTAAACACAAAGGATTGGAGCCTTTTGGAGATAGACTTAGTAAAAGTATCGATCGTCTGTCGTATGCTATGATATTGGTTGCTATAATTTTGGCCTCCGCGATGTTGATAATGGCCAAGATGCCGCCTTTATATAAGGGCGTTCCATCATTAGCAATTGCAGGGTTTTCAGTAGCTGCACTTTTTGCTTTGCGATTGATTTATAAAATGAAGTGATTTAAATAAAGACTATAAAATAAGAAGATGAACAACAATATATTCAAAACATTTGATAAGCAGATCAGTTGGAATACTAAGTTCTATGTAATTCTAGTAATTTTAATGATTGTATTTTCTTATGTCTTCAGAGACCAAGATGGTGGATATTTCTTAGGGTCTGTTATTGCTTTACTTTGTGTTTTACTGCTCGATTTCTATCTTATATTATCAAAAAGATATACCGACACATGGCGCTGGATGAAAATTGTAATTGTTATTATCATATTGGCTCTTACCTTGATTAGTATGATCCGTTAATCTCAAATTAAAAAAATGAACCGAGTATTTAGATGGGTGTTAGCCTTGGTTATCTGTGTTGTTTTATTTGGATTATGGTACAATTGGAGATTCTCCATGGGAGTAGCTCAGTCGTACCAAGTAAATGACAAGCAAAGCACATATTCGCTCCTTATTACTACTCAAAAAAGCGAATATAAAGACAAGGTAACACATCGAATTACTGATAGATTAAAAGGTTTGGATGTATATGTGAACGTTATTGACCAAACTAAACTTAGCGACATCTTATCTGAAAACTATGACGCATTTATCTTTTTGCATACTTGGGAGATGTGGAAGGCACCAAAAAATATTCAAGAGTTTTTAACTCTAGACGATATTCAACACAAAATATTTGTAGTCTCTACCTCTGGTGGTGGAGATTTATTTCACAAAGGGATTGATGGTATTACGTCGGCCTCAATCATTTTGGATGCAGAAAATGATGCAGATAAAGCAATTGTATGGACAAAGAAATTACTTAGTCTTTAATAGTTTTAGAATAATTTCAACCATCAAAATATCTAAACGATCATTCACTTGTTATGAAGTCATCTTCAGATCAATAACAATTGCCCTTCATAAATAGCTTTCAGGATATCATTTGAAGTGATGATGCCTACTACCTTTTCATCTTCTTCTACTGGAAGAGCATGGATATTATTTTTGACCATCAGGTCTACGGCTTCTAAAATTGATTGTTCTTTTGTAATTGAAATGACACTACTTGTCATTTCATCCTTGGTCTCTATCCTACTTTCTAAGCTATAACAGTTGTAATTGGCAGCAAATTGGTCCATCTCATGAATAGCCTCAAATACGTCGTTAGCACTTATGATAGCTCTTAATCCTCCTTTAGAATTCACTATCGGCATATGATGGATTTTGGACTTCAGAAAAGCATTTATTATTTCATTTAATGGCGTATCTTTCTTGGCTACAAGGACATTCTTTGACATTATATCTTCTACTCTAAACATAGTAATTTGTTTTTAAGGTAAATTCTAAACCTAAGTTCAATGATTTTAAATCTAAAAGATATGATGAAGATCATTATCATGAGTGACTTAGAGCTTGCTATTAAGTTGAATTTCCCATAACTTTGAAGTATTCTTTATCATTCAAAACTCATGGAATTATGCAAAATGATTTAGTAACTATTGAAGTAGAAGGCCAACATCTAGATTGGTGCAATGAATTGGCAAATCTCAATGATCAGCTTCTTAATTATGAAAATATTCTAATGGAAATTAAATCTCCAAAGAATAAAAAAGAGGTAGAACATTTCCAGAATCAGTTTTTCATCCAGAAGAATATCATTGCAAAGTTGAAAAATGATATTAAACGCCACGATTTGTCCATTAAAAGGGAAAAAAGCGAAGCATTCGATGAAGTCCCCCGAGAAGATTTGAATTACCACGAAAATGTAGGAGCAAAAGTGGAGGATCAATTTAAAATTTGTGAAAATTTAAAAAAAGAATTTACAGCCTTCGTTCATGCATCTTAGGTTTAATTACCCCAATTATTATTGCCTCTTAAGAATGAATAAGGTTATCCTATTTAGCTTATTCTTAATCTCAGGAAGCAGTATCTATGGACAAAATGATAGCACTTTAGTTCATTTACCTAAACTCAAACTAAGATCATTAACCGCAGCTGCAGAAGTAGCTTCTGTTAATATCCTTATCAATAGAGTAGATGCTTGGGTGAGGGGTTTGGATTGGGCCAAAGTAACTCCACAACATTGGTATGATAACTTGCACACTGGTTTTGATACGGATGGGGATGCTTTCACAACAAATTTTTTCTCACACCCATATCATGGATCAATATTTTTTAATTCCGCTCGATCTAATGGTTCTAGCTTTTGGGGCTCTATTCCGTATGTTTTAGCAGGTAGTTGGACATGGGAGTATTTTGGCGAGACATATCCACCCAGTGAAATTGATTGGAATACGACAACCTTAGGTGGTATTTATTTAGGTGAGATCACTCATAGACTTACCTCTCATTTATTGCAAAATGACAAAGCTAGAAGCTACAAAATATTGAGAAATATCGGAGCGTCAATACTAAATCCTATGGCTCAGATAAATAGTATACTGTACTCGGATACGCGGTTAGATTATAGATCCTCAGATCTTATTCATTTTCCAATTCGTTCTCAATTTTCTATGGGATTCTCTCACATATTAACACCTGAACCAGATTTTGTATCCTCATCTTACTTGCATATGAACTATTCATTTATCTATGGAGATCTTTTTGATGGATCAGATACTTATCGTCCTTTTGACTTTTTTATTATTCGAACATGGCTAGACGTTAATTCACTTAATGATTTTGAAAAAAACTATTTAAATCTTACATCACATTCTCCGGTATGGAGGTATAATAATTCAGAACAAAATCTGTTTACAGTTTCTAGTCATTATGCATTTATTCACAATCCTATTTTCAAAATAGGTTCAATTTCATTGACTGCAGACTATCACTTTAATTCTGAACATGAGAATTATTCATTAATGTCAGGGGTAAAATTTGGTCCAATCTTATTTGGAAGTGCAAACTCAGAAGTTGTAGAAGTTATTGAAAAATTTGAGGAAGATGACGGCGAATTCCTAAGAGATTATGTTTATGGCAGAGGTCTAATGATAGAATTGGAAATGCTAGTTGTTACTAAAAAATATGGGAGATTGATTTCTAGTTTTAATAATTGGTTAATATACACTCAGAGAGATACGCCAGGTACTGAGCGTAATGCTATTTACAAACTAGAATATTATCTTCCTATATGGAACAATTGGGGCTTAGGCGTAGAGTTTTTTCATTATCAACGTGCAGCTCATTATAACGATTACCCAGAATATCAAAATATTCGAAAAAGCTATTCAGATATCAAGTTCTTGTCCTCATTTACTTTTTAAAACAAGCTCCATTTAATCTGTATAAAATACTCCAATCCATTATAAAATTGGAATTTACAAAGTTTTTTAGAACTTAAAATTCAGACCTAATGTGCAGCTTATTCCTGTGTCATCTGCAAAATACCTTTGCCTATTTAGATAGTCCCGATAACTAATATCTAGTAAATTATCCACCTTTACAAAAAATCTAAATTTGTAATTAGGTAATGTAATATTAGTAGATAATTTCAGACCACTAAGGTTATAAGCTGGAGGTGGAGGAATAAAATCTTGGCTATCCAATAGGTTTTTTTGCTCAAAAACATATCTATTAGAGAGCTCTACTTCTAATTCTCCCAAGCCAATATTGTTTGCTATTTTTATTGAATTATTTGCTCTATATGTAATACTTCCAGAAAAACTATTAGGGGGTATAAATACCAACGGAGTTTCATTACCTGTATCATCACCTCTAATATAGCTGTATTTAAGCAATCCAATTATTGAGTGAGCAAGCATAAATTGGGTAGATAGATCCAATCCATAAATATTGGCATTGGTCTGCTCATATTTAAAAAATGGGAATGCTCCACGAATAGTCAATCTGATTTCGTCTTGTGGATTGAGGTAGATATAATCTTGAAAATGTTGATGATAAAATAAAGTATTCATTGAGAACTTCGCACTTGGCAACCACTTATATTCTAAAGTGTTTTTTATTGCTTTTTCGGTTCTTAAGTTTATATCCCCTTGTTCAATTCCACTTACTCCTTGATGTAAACCATTACTATAAAGCTCATTGACAGCTGGATTGCGCATTGCATATCCAGTATTCACTGCCAGGGACTGAGTATTTGTAATTTCATATTTTAATCCAAATACCCCTCCAATATTGTGGAAATTATTATCGAACCTGACAATCTCTTTTGGTACACCATTACTAATAGTAGCTACACTTTGGGTTTCAAAATCATAACGCAATCCTACGCTGACATCTACCTTTCCTATCCCTTTAGAAAGTGCTGAATAAAGTCCACCTTTGAATGATAAATAATCTGGAATCAATGGCAATATTCCAGTTTCAGGGTTGTTCGTATTGTCTGTTGTAATATTTTGACTACCTAGATTTAGCTTCCAATTATCACCAAAATCGAGTGCATATTTCAACTCCAGATTTATTGTGTATTGTTTGAGGCTAAGTGCAGGGAGATCGGATCTATTCAGTTTCCTTACATCAAACTCTTGTCTATCATTGATTTGCGCAGCCAGCACCAATTCTATCCATTGATTATCATCAAGGAAGTATTTTGACTTCAATTTCGCTAAGTGATGAGATACTTGTTGCCTTGGTTCATCGATATCATAGCTAAAATCTGGTTCAGTAAAAAAAGGAACCTCGTTACCCAATGCTTCTTCTAAATCTGTAAGATTTCCAATATGAGAACCTCTTAAAACACCAAGCCTAGTATTAAATGTGCTGGCATAAAAGTCCATAAATAGTTTTTCATTCCATACTTTTTCCAACTGTAGTGATAAGTTCGCTTCTTCGACTCCTGTGTTATTTAAGAAATAGTCTGGTGTTCTTTTATCTCCTGATTTCTTGAGTGTTCCGCTTAATTTCCATGCAAGTATTGGGGAGTATTTACCTATCCGAGCATTCACAGTATTTCCTCTTCCGTTAGTCTGATATGTATAACCAACCTGTCCATGGAGGTGTGGCTCTTGTTCAATTTTTCGAGGTTCTACTAAGATAACACTCCCTAGATTTCCTCCACTATATGCTACTGCATTAGCCCCTTTGAGCACTGTGATCTTATCCGCTGAGAATGGGTCAATCTCCGGACTGTGATCATTGCCCCATTGTTGTCCACTTTGGGCTATGCCATTATTAAGTATGACCAGTCGGTTTCCATACATACCATGCACGACAGGCTTTGAGATTCCACTTCCATTTTTAATAATGTGTACGCCCACTTCATTTTCTAGAAGGCTAGATAGATTTTGATTTGCATTATCCTCAATTACTTGTCTATTTATGGATAGACTGGATTGCGATCCTAGAATGTCTTTCTTTCCTGTAACAACTACATCATCTAACGCTACAGCCGTATGAGAAAATACAACGTACAGAACAGTATCTCGTAAGAGATCAATATGCATTTTCTGTGGCTCGCAGCCGATATGCGATAGGATAATATGATAGTGCCCTGGACATATCTTCTCAAACAAAAATGTACCTTGATCATTAGTGCTGCCACCAAAAGACATTTCTTGGATTATAACATTTGCGTGAGATAAGGGTAGGCCTGTACCTTCATCAATGACATGCCCCTCTATAGTTAGATTACAATCCTGAGCTAATCCATCAAAACTGATAAAAGCAACTAAAAACACTACTAAAACTTTATAGATAAAACTCAAAATATCATATGTGTTAGCATAAATATACAATAATCAAAAAGGGATAGAGGAATTACCACAAACCCTTTTTGATATATTAATTTCACATTGTAGAAGAATCAATTAGGCAGTTACTGCACATCTAATGAAAAAGCAACTTCAATATCTGTTTCACCTTTTGCATTTGTTATGTCTCCATCAGAAACTCCAGTTGCAGTCTTTATTGGCAAATGACGTAAAATTATTGTGAGGTTCCCACTTCCAGCATCTCCAGTTTTTAATGTAGTTTTTAAGCCCAATGGATTTCCATCTGCATCCATATCAGTATAAGTTATTTCTACACCCGCAATACTTGATTGAAAGAAAAATTGATGTTCATCATCTTCTTCTTTGACTTCATCTGATATACTTTCTGTTGGTGTTACAGATTCGTTAAGTAAAATCAATGTGCCCATATATTCTTGATTAGCAGTAAGTGCGCCTCCTGTTAATATGGGAGCATCACCACCATCACCATCTAGATCTTTAAATGATAATACAATAGCATTACCTCCCGCCACTGGTGTCAATGTGTACGTTAATGTTGTTATTAGTTCCTCTTGATTAGGAATGTCTGGATCTTCTTTTTCGCAAGAAGTCATAATACTTAAGATCGCAACAAAAGCTAATCCTGATAAAATTTTGTGTATCATATATACTATTTTTTTTAATTATATGACAAAGATAAATCAATAACTTTATAAATGCAACAATGTTGCATTTATAATGCATAAACATCTCCCTCGTTCCACCTTTAAACCCTTCCTTTTCTCCTATTTATTTTTAAATTTGTGAATAAGTGTACTTTACACATTAAATATTTACCTAAAGTAAAAGATCATCAGCGAAACAAAACTTAAAATAGCTATCATCGGGACGGCATACCCATATCGAGGAGGATTGGCAGCTTATAATGAGCGAATGACTAAAGAATTTCAGGATCAAGGCCATGAAGTTATGTTGTATACATTTTGCTTGCAGTATCCTAATTTTCTATTTCCGGGAAAGACACAATACTCCGAAGACCCTGCACCATCGGATATTAACATCCAAAGAACGATCAATTCGGTGAATCCACTCAATTGGATATCCCAAGGAAATAAAATCAAAAAAGAGGACTACGATCTGCTTATTGTGAAGTTTTGGTTGCCGTTTATGGGACCAGCTTTTGGAACCTTGCTCAGACGGATAAAGAGTAATAAGAAAACAAAAGTCATTACCATCATTGATAATATCATCCCACATGAATCTAGGATTGGTGATCGGCCATTTACCCAGTACTTTGTAAGGGCTGTAGATGGTTTTATCGCTATGACACAATCTGTTTTAGATGAAATTTCTCTCTTTGACACCAAGAAGCCCAGATTGTTAAGTCCACATCCAATTTTTGATAATTTTGGCGCTGTGGAACCGAGGGCAGTCGCGTTGAATAGGTTAGGATTACCAAAGGACAAGAAATATTTTATGTTCTTCGGCTTCGTAAGAGATTACAAAGGATTAGACTTATTATTAGAAGCTTTTGCTGATTCTCGGTTCAGAGAGAACGGTTACAAACTGATCATCGCAGGAGAATACTATTCTAATAAAGAAAAATACCAAACACTGATTAAAAAACTCGATTTAGAGAAGGATATCTATCAATTTGATAAATTCATTGCCGATAGTGAAGTAGCTCATTATTTTAATGCTTGCGATCTCTTGGTTCAGCCCTACAAAACAGCAACTCAAAGTGGAGTGACTCAAATAGCATATCATTTCAACAAACCGATGATTGTAACTAATGTGGGTGGATTATCAGAAATGTGTCCTGATGGAAAAGTAGGATATGTGGTTGATCCAAATCCAAAAGCAATTGCAGATTCTATCATAAGATTTTACAATAATACAGATCATATTGAAATGCAAAAATCTTTGCTGGAAGAAAAGAAAAAATATAGTTGGGAGATACTGATCAACAATGTGTTAAAACTTAAATCAAAGATAAACTCTTAAAACATATATGATAGAGTACGATAAAATTTATAGAAGTAGAGCACCTTTGAGAATTGGTCTTGCGGGAGGAGGTACAGATGTAAGTCCTTTTCCAGATATATATGGGGGAGCCATACTAAATGCCACGATCAGCGCATTTGCCAATGCTTCGATTATACCTCGTGAAGATGGTAAAATCATACTCAATGCTGTTGATCGAGACGAGAGATTGGAGTTTGACCCAACAGATCACATAGATACAACAGACCCGACACTGATACTTCAAAAGGGAGTTTACAACAGAATAGTTAAGGACTACCTAGAAGAAGGAATGGGTTTAGAATTGACTACTTCGATAGATGTAAGCGCTGGATCTGGATTAGGCACATCTTCTACCTTGGTAGTTGCAATTCTGGGTGCGTTTGTTGAAATGCTAAATCTTCCATTAGGCGAATATGACATTGCACGACTTGCATACGACATTGAAAGAGTAGACTTAGCCATGGCGGGAGGTAAGCAGGATCAATATGCGGCAACATTTGGTGGAGTCAATTTCATGGAATTTCTCCAAGATGATAATGTTATCGTCAATCCTCTCAGAATAAAAGATGAGATACTTCAGGAACTAGAATACCACTTAGTTCTATTGTATACTCAGACAACTAGAGAGTCAGCAAAAATCATAGAACAACAAAAAGAAAATATCAAGAATAAGGATCAAACTGCACTGGATGCTACTTTAGCATTGAAAAAGCAGGCATTCATGATGAAAGAAGCGCTTCTAAAAGGCGAACTGGCTAAAATAGGACAAATACTAGATCATGGTTGGCAATTCAAGAAGAAAATGGCGAAAGGGATTACCAATGACCTGATTGATAAAATATACAGTGAAGCAATTTCTGCAGGAGCATCTGGAGGAAAAATATCAGGTGCAGGCGGTGGCGGTTTTATGCTATTCTACTGCCCAGGAAACACAAGGTACGTACTCGAAAAAGCACTAAAACCACTTGGTGCTCAAGTCGTACGTTACAACTTTTTACAAAAAGGACTTACTACATGGACAAGCGCTCAATAATAAAACAAAATATAGAAGATTCGATTGCATTGAAATCGAAAGTCTTAGCAGATCAAACCATCTTATCTGAGATAGATAACGTGGTAGATACGATCATAAGATGTTACCAAGAAAAAGGTAAAGTCCTCTTCTGTGGTAATGGTGGGAGTGCCGCAGATTCTCAGCATCTGGCAGCGGAGTTATCGGGCAGATACTATTATGATAGACCTCCTCTACCAGCAGAAGCACTTCACGTGAATACTTCTTACTTGACAGCTGTGGCCAATGACTACTCATACAATGAAGTGTATGCGCGATTGCTCCAAGCTATTGGTAATGAGGGAGATGTTCTTATAGGACTGTCAACATCAGGCAATTCGGAAAATGTAGTAGAGGCGCTTAAGGTAGCCAGAGAAAAGAAAATGATTACGGTAGGGTTTACAGGTGAGGGTGGTGGAAAAATGGCAGATTATTGTGACATGCTTATCCCCATCCCATCAAAAGACACTCCACGCATCCAAGAATGTCATTTGATGATCGGCCATGCTGTTTGTCAGATTGTTGAACTAAGCTTATTTCCACAATGAAATTAAATGAAGCCATCATACTTGCAGGAGGAATGGGTACTAGACTTAAGTCTGTAGTCAAAGAAGTACCAAAACCGATGGCACCTATAAATGGACGGCCATTCCTAGAATATTTGCTTGATCACCTTGTGAAGAATGGGATTGAAAGAGTCATTTTTTCCGTAGGGTTCAAATCAAATATCATTGCTGATCATTTTGGAGACAAGTATCAGAATTGTGAGTTAATATATGTGTATGAAGACGAGCCGTTGGGCACTGGTGGTGCAATCAAGAAAGCTATGCGTTTTGTTAGTGGAGAAAATGTTTTGGTGACAAATGGAGATTCCATTTTCATAACTGATATCCAAGGTCAATTTGTTTTTCATCTAAACAGAGAGGCTGACGTGACTCTAGGATTAAAGTCGATGGTAGATTTTGATAGGTATGGAACAGTCATAATAGATAATAATTCTATAATCCACGATTTTCGAGAGAAAGAATCAGTATCCAAAGGATTGATTAATGGTGGTGTTTATATTTTTAACGTGGAAGCATTTACTTCAATAGACTTTCCTCAGAAGTTCTCTGTTGAAAACAACTATTTCCAAACGCATACCAATCAATCTAAATTTTATGGATATCAGAGCGATGGTTATTTTTTAGATATTGGGATACCTGAGGATTTTGCTAAAGCGCAAGAGGAGTTTTTGAGATTCTAGGAGCGAAGGAAGGAAGATGACATGCTCGATAAAGAGCAGAATACAGTGAGTTTTCTTTTAGATGGGGAATCTTCTTTGGCGCACAGAGGCACGGAGGTCGCAGAGGCTTGAGGTGTTATTGAGAATCTAGGAGCGAAAGGGGGAAAGTTCTCGAATAGGTATCGTGGGCGGTGAGATTTTCTTAAGGTGATTAATCTTTTTGACGCACAGAGGCTTGAAGTGCTTTTTTATTTATAAAGCACAGTAATACCACTTCTCTTTTTCTTGATCTAATTTATCTATGTATCGATTCATTTTATACAATCCAATATATGATTTCTTACCATCGACTAATGAAGGAAGGTCAGCATTCTCAGATTCTATTAACTTAAAAGCTAAAGACAGACTTTTCAATCTGCCTTCTATTGCTTCTATTTTTAATGACTTTTTTTTAAATACTAGATCCATTGATTACAATGTTATATATTTCTTTACAAAAAGAGAGATAAAATTATCTTTTTTACCCTTCCAATAATCAAACTTTTTTGCTCTGTATCCTTGTTCGTATTGCTGATGCCCCCAGCAGTTACCGCATGCTGGTTCATAACTCTCTGAACTCGTTCTTTTTTCTTTTGAATTTAAACTTTGCTGTGGCAGGATTGACTTTTTTTGATTATTAATGTTGGAGCATGAAGACATAAATAACGCCCTGTCTCAACTCCATTATTGCTTTTTTGACATTTTGAGTTTCATTACTGGGATCTTATGCTGGCACCACTTCAGTATTTCTTGCGATGAAAGATTCCAATGCAGGCTGTGATTGATTTCCTTGTAATTTTTCTAATACTTTCTTGTCCTGAATCAAAAATAATGCTGGCAAACTTCTCACTCCAAATTTCTGCGCCAATGCCGGAAACCGATCTACATTCACCTTTCTTATCAATATTGCACCTTCATACTTAACCGCTAATTTCTCAACTGTTGGGAGTAGTGCTTTACATGGTCCACACCAATCTGCATAAAAATCTAGTAAAACCGGCTTGTCTTGAGTGGCTACTTTATTGAATTCTTTAGCTGTTACTATTTCTTTCATTATGTATATATTTTTATTGCTGAATAATTACAATACAAATATGGGGGTAGAAATCACAAGATGAAATGGACAAAGGTGGGTAGAGATAGGACAGAAGTGCCTCACATAGTTTTAAAAGATTGATTATAGTAAAAATGCCGCTGAATATTATCTAATAATGGTGCCTACATCCAACAATTAGTAACTCACTGTTGATAGATGAATATACTAACCTATGTTCTTTATCAATTCTTCGTGACCAAAATCCCTTTAATTCATGTTTCAGAAGTTCTGGATTGCCAATATCATCCACAACAGAGTTTAACCACTGCTTCAGATTTAATCGTAGTTCAGTATAGTTTACTAGTTTCATAATATAACGTCATTAATTACGCACGTAATTAATGACGTTATATTCATAATTTTAGTACACGGCTTTGATCTAAATATCTATGATCTCACATTATCCATGTACCGCTGCACATACTTTCCAATAATATCGAATTCAAGATTGACAGAATCTCCAGGTTTCAAAAAATTAAAACTTGTATGCTCAAATGTATAAGGGATAATTGCCACTTGAAATTGAGCATTTGTAGGGTCTACTATCGTGAGACTCACTCCATTGATACAAATAGAACCTTTATTTACAACTAGCGGAACATTATCTTTATCCAATTTAAATGTGAAATACCAACTTCCATCTACATCTTCAACACCAATGCACTCAGTCGTCCCATCAACATGACCTTGTACCATATGACCATCAAGCCTTGTGCTTCCTGATATAGCAGCTCGTTCTAGATTAATATGGTCCCCAATACTCGCTTCTCCGAGGTTGGTCTTATCCATTGTTTCTTTGATGGCTGTAACAACATAGCTATTCTCATCTATTGACACTACTGTTAGACATACTCCATTGTGAGCAATTGATTGATCGATATATATATCTGACTCGAATCCTGATTCAATAGTGAAGTGGTAGTTTGTTCCTTCTTCTCTGATGGCAATTATTTCACCTAGTCTTTCTATTATTCCTGTAAACACGTGTAAGTATTTTTTGGCCTGTAATGCATTGCTATGTACAATGATTTAAAATGAAGAATGTTTTCTAAAGTGGAGATGCTATTCTATCTTATTATGTTGATATGCCCCTTGAGTTCAACATTACCTTCTACATTGCCAGTCACCCTTTGTTCGAATACTCTACAAGTATAATAATAGGTACCGTTAGCAACTTCTCCGCCGCCATATGATCTTCCATCCCACTTTATAAGTGGATCTGTGGTTTCGAATATCTTGTTCCCCCATTTATTGTAAATAGTAAAATCAATTATTGCAATAAATCGGTTAACTACAGGCACAAATAACTCATTTGCTCCATCACCATTAGGTGTGAAAGTATTTGGAAGTTCGTAAGCGGGGCAATTATCAACACATACTAAATTACTAAAATCACTTTCGTTCCTATTTTCATCAAAAGCGGTAACAGCATAACACCCGGCAATACCCCGGTTAGGTTCGTGAATATATCGATTTATAGTTGGATCAAATAAGGAATCTATCAAAATCAACTCTTCGCCTTGAGTGTCCGAAAAGTAAATGTTATAACCGATTACATCGTCCGTATCAAAACATGCAAGGTTAGGTTGGGTATATGCAAGAGAGTTTATTAACTCTGATAGATCAATCAATTCGCTCCCATCATTGCAAAGATTAGAAACTACCAATTCAGGAGGACATGGTGGCACATTATCGATAGGTACGCTACATACTTGCTGCGAAAAATTTATCAATGGATCTTCTATATTTTCTATATTATATGAACCAATTGCTTCAATATAATAACAGTATTCTACTCCGTTTTCCAGATTTTTATGGGTGTAATTTGGTGTATTTACATTCTCTAACAACTGAAAATCTCCCCCTTGTAATTTTGAATAAACGTTATATGACACTTTGCTCCAGGGCACAAATTCACTCCAAGAAAGGTTTTGCAATTCATCAGTTGGTTCTACAATCAAAAAGGTAGAAGATGCATCGGAAGAAGTGCCAAATTCTTTATTACTAGAGAAAAATTTCATGTTATAATGTGGCTGCACGTCTTCAGTATTCAATCCATTATCAAAGTAATTGGTATCTATGGGAGTAGAAAATGTAGGTGTGTTTACAGTAAAACTTGATACAATATTAAAGGTAAGTCCATCATCCAACGACCTATACAGTTCGTACTTATAAGGTGGGCCATTGACTATAGTATCCAAATCATCCGCTAATGGTTTTGCCCATCTGACATGAACTTCTCCATTGATTAGTTCTGTATTGGTGATAGATACTTTTGTGATAATTGGCAAATCTCTAGCTAATTGCTGGCAT
>CAXBGT010000034.1:0-32577 GCA_963975265.1 uncultured Saprospirales bacterium | reverse complement strand
CCACCGCAAGCGGATGGAGCATTAGCCAAAATTTTTCCAACCTCAAGGTCGGAAACCGGATTTTTTTGTCAAGGCGTTTTTATGCAAAAACATCTTTTTCAGGACCCCGACCCAAGCATCGAAGAATTTAAGTATTAAAATAAACCAAGTTCTATTATTAAATTAAGGCTAGTGGAACCTACATCCAAAACAAATTCTTATGGAGTGATTTTGCATGAGTATGGATGTGTAAACCATAATGCACGAAATTGTTGAACAAAGGCAATGACCAGATAAATTGATTGTAGTAGATTTCTCCATTACGGTTGAAATTATAGGGTTAAGGGCGTTCTCAATTCCTCGACTTTGCTCGGAATGACAATGCTAAAAACGCAATATGGTTTACAGACTGCTATGTTAGGACGGGAAAAAAATAAATCAAAAGAGGCCATCTCAATATGAGACAGCCTCTACAATCTTTTTATAGCTTTTTTTCAAATCGTCATGTGAGGTCTATTATTCAGGATTACAGTGGGTTGATGTGGTTTGGGACGACCAAAATGGCAATCTGTTTTTCATGTGCGAAAACGGAGATATTGGATTTTATAGGCAAGACAAAAATACAGGACAAATTGAAAAAATCAATTTTGGATTAGATGATAAAGCCTTTTATTCTATTGTAGGAAGCGGTAATTATTTTTTATTTGATCAGCGAGAAAATTGTGTATGGACAGTCACAAACAAATTGTTCAAATTAGATCTGGAAACACAACAACTCGTATCCCCTTCCAATGTTACTTTCAGCTTAACTAATAGCACATATAACCCACTAATCCTGCTAGCAAATGGTCATATCTTTTATGGAAATACACTAGATAAATTATCTGTATTTAATCCAGAAACCAAGCAAGATGTTTATATCTCCATTCAAGGGACTGAGGCATTAAGGGGAATCAAAACAAGGTGTTTTTATCAGAAAAGTGATAATCAAGTCTGGATAGGAACAGAAAGTAATGGCATTTATCTCATTGACCTAAATGGCACCATTCTAAAACACTATCATATTAATTCTCGGTCGAGTCTTAGTAATAACGACATATTATATCTACATCAAGATGATAAATCATTATGGGCTGCCACTTTGGGTGGGGGGCTGAATAAAATAGACTTGAAAACGAATGAAATTCACGTTTATAATAAACTAAATGGTCTACCCGATAATAATGTAGTAAGTATCTTGGAAGATCAAGAAAAATTATGGTTAGCAACATACAGTGGCCTCACTTGTTTTGATAAATCGAAAGAAACATTTCAAACGTTTTTTCAAGAGGATGGTCTTACTCACAATGAATTTAATTATTCAAGTTCCTATATGTCAAAGGATGGTCAAATGTATTTTGGTGGAATGAATGGTATCAATTCTTTTTCACCAAGTGATTTAGCAAAAAGTCAACTCAGCCCAGCCTTAAAGCTTACGAAATTTGTAAAACATGATCAAAGACTGGACAGCTTGGTTGAAACAGACTATATCAATGATCATCACAGCCAAATAGTTATCGGACCTTCAATTAGTTTTTTTAGTTTGAATGGACTCTACCGAAATATTTAAATCCCGCTAAAAGTGAATACTTCAGTTGGCTAGAAGGGTTAGAAAAGAATTGGTCATCTATCGGAAATACACCTAATGTTAGATTTAACAAACTTCCGTCAGGTGAGTACACTTGGCACTTAAAAGGCAAGGACAGTCAAGGCAATTGGAGTGAAAAATCAATTGAAATTAAAATAACTGTGCTTTCGCCATTGTAGAAAAGGTGGTGGGCCTATTGGGGTTATATTTTTCTAATGATATATATCCTATTATTCTTTTGGAAAAGAGAATCTCGACGATTAAAACTAGAAAATCAGTTCGAAATAGATCGCTTAGAAACGGAAAGGTTGAGAGATTTAGATAGAACAAAAGCACGTTTTTTCGCCAATATCTCCCATGAATTCCGTACACCATTGACGGTTATATCTGGCATGGCTGAGCAAATGGAAAATAATCCAAAGGAGTGGTTTGAAGAAGGAGTGATTATGATAAAACGAAATTCTGATAGACTACTTGACTTGGTGAATAAAATGCTGGATTTGAGTAAACTGGAAACTGGAAAGATACCTGTACATCATAAGGAAAGCGATATTCTTACTCATTTGAAATATCTGGTAGAAAGTATCCACTCGTTAGCTCAAAGTAAAGAGATTAAAGTGCATTTCCTTGCCGAAGAGGATCATATTATGATGGCATTTGATCCTGATAAAGTACAGCAGTTGATGACCAATCTATTGTCGAATGCTATAAAGTTCACGAACAAAGGCGGAGACATATACCTAACTGCACGCAGTATATTGACATTAGAGAATGGAATTTATAGTACAGAATCAATGCTACCGATCAAAGTGAAAGATACAGGAGTTGGTATAAATGAAGATCAAATTCCTTATATTTTTGATCGTTTTTATCAGGTTGATGATTCGAATACGAGAAGTAAAGATGGTACAGGAATCGGTCTTTCCTTAGTCTTGGAATTGGTCAAATTAATGGAAGGAAGTATTTCTGTGAAAAGCAAATTAGGTAAGGGGACCGAATTTACTATCCTACTGCCTATCAAACATGTATCAACTGAGGGAAACATGACTAAGGCCTCATCTGCAGTTAATCCTCCGATTTCGAATATTCCTGCCTCGATTACTTCGTCCAAACTTCTTGTAAGTTCAAAGATAGAAAATGGTGAAAATTCTAATAATTCTAAACCAAGGATATTGCTCGTAGATGACAACCATGATGTAGCTGCGTATATTGCCTCTTGTCTCCAACAGGATTATACAATCTATGTTGGTAATGATGGGCAAGAAGGAATTGACATTGCACTTGAAAGCATTCCTGATCTGATAATAACAGATGTGATGATGCCGCTCAAGGATGGGTATGAGCTCTGTGAAACATTAAAAGCAGATGAACTGACTAGTCATATACCAATCATTATACTGACAGCCAAAGTAGATTTAGAGAGTAGACTAGAGGGCTTGGGAAAGGGAGCGGATGCATATCTAGACAAACCCTTCCATAAGAAGGAATTAATCATCCGGATTCAAAATTTGCTTGAGTTAA
Source organism: uncultured Saprospirales bacterium (assembly GCA_963975265.1). GTDB lineage: Bacteria > Bacteroidota > Bacteroidia > Chitinophagales > Saprospiraceae > CAJXUU01. The sequence goes on along the minus strand of CAXBGT010000034.1, from coordinate 29,450 downwards.
GACAAAATTTGTAAAGACATTTCCTGTCTATTGCAGGTTTAAGCAAAAATGTCCCCTCATCTGTTTCGAGCCCTGAATTGGTCGTTGCAGAAAATGTCTTTATTCAAAAAAAATCAACTATTGTTGAAAAGTATTTGGAAGATCTGGAATTTAACGTAGAGCAATTTTGTAAAGAGATTGGTATGAGTCGGTCACAATTACACCGTAAGATTACAGCTTTGACGGGACTCTCGCCCAATAAATTCATCAGACATATCCGCTTAAGAAAAGCTAAACTTCTATTGCAAAATCCAGAACTAACAATCAATGCGATTGCTTACAAAACTGGATTTAACGGGCAAAATTATTTTGGAAGAATGTTTAAAAGTGAATTTGGCATGAGCCCTATGGAATGGAGAAAATCGGAAGTGGAGGAGATGTAGGTGTCAATTTGCTACTCAATTCAAATTGGACTTATTTGAATTGGAAAAGTGAAACTGAATTCTGGTCTTTATGATTAGAAATACTTCGGAATGAAATTAAGTTAAGTCATAAAGGACGAAAAATTAAATTGTAATAGTTTTTTTTTCTTAGCAATTCATTTATTGTTCTATGTGATTTTAATCAAAAAAATGCCCCACCCTAAACTAATAGAATGAAGCAAATTGTTATTTCGTTATTACTAAATTGCTAATTGACAATAGCATCAATTTTAAAATTAGTCTTCAGTATTTTGCAGAAGCTTTGTGCTTCGTTGGATGTCTTGAACTGTCCAAGCATCACTTTGAATAATACTTTGTCTCCTTTAAAATCATTCATTACCATAATCGGTTCTATGAAAGTATTTCTTAGGTATAGTACTTGTTCATGAGCATCTGTATAATCAGTGTATACGCCTGTTTGGACACGATAATTTCTCTTTTCTTCTGTGGCTTGATATCTTCTATAGTCGTTTTGACTTATTGTCCATGGATCTTCCTCTTCTACATCTTCAGTCCCATTGATGCGTTTAGGAGATTGATTAAAGTCATGTTTAATAATCACTTTGTTTTCTGGCGAGTTATGGATCTCTAGTATCCCTATTAGGTCATCAGCGATCATTGTCTGCTCTATTCTTTCTACCATCTTGCCATTAGAGTTCAAGATCAAAATAGTAGGTAAGTAATTGACTTCATACTTATTCTTCATCTGAAACCCCTCTACATTATCTATGTTTACCTTGATTGACACGAAGTTTTCATTAAGGGCAGTTGTTATCCTTGTATCTGTAAATGTTGTCTTTTCCATCCATTTGCAAGGAGTACACCAGCTGGCGTAGAAGTCCATGAAGACAAGTTTTCCCTCTGCACTAGCTTTAGCTAGAGCTTCTTCCACTTTTACATCCATAAACTTGATAGAATTTGTAGTAGATGCACTAATAGTACTCAATCCTAAAACCATCAATAAGCTTGCAATTATGGCTTGCTTCAAATTTGTTTTTGTATTTTTCATAACTCACTGTTGTTTGATGTATGATATTTATTTCTTCTCCCAGACCGAAGATTATATATGATCAAATTTAATTTTGCTATCATGTATAACTAATTGACTGTCTGTACATCAGTATTTGCAAATTGCATACCAACAGTAGTCAGTTACATATTATTTTTATTTTTAATATGAAACTAATTCTCAATTTGTTTCTGTTTTTGGTATGTAAGTAATTGATATATAGTTATATATGGCAGAGGTGTTATTTTTATTTTTTGTGTGTTTTTATTTTACAAATGTATTGATCTAAAGATATTGTCTATTTGATATTAAAGTATTTAGGCTATTTGAGATCTATTGAATCAGAGAAGATAGACCTTATCAAGGTCAAATAATACGACATGGTCTGTCTTGCTCTAGTTGATGATGCTATGAGTTTTCAAGAGATTAGAAAGTGTGCATTTGTAGCAAAGGCTTAAAATTTAATTTTGTACCAACTTTAATAGAATACTATCGTCGTAATTTGGGCATTGGGAGATGCACGGAATTTTGCATAATATTCAATGGGTATTCGCTGTCGTAACATCTTGTCATCCTAAGTGTAGCGAATATGCTAGTAATCGCTCAGCAGGCAACTACTCTAATGTCAAAGGCACTATCCAAGAAGGGAGATCGGGTTGAGCACATTAAATTTTGTACATCAAAAAAAGCACCCTCACAAAGTGCAGATGCTGTTAAATATTATTAAAGTTTAATTCTATCTTAAATCTTAAATCTTAAATCTTAAATCTAAATCTAAAGCTAATTCGAAATCGTAATAGATTGTTTTATCTCCTAAGCTATCAAAGAATGAACCTGAATGGCATACTTGATATTAAATTCTGTTCTATTAATTACCACATTTGCTGTAGCATTGTCTGCGCCAACTGTTGCGTCAAAAGTTATTGACTTTGTTGGTCCGTTGATTATGATGTCAGCTGTTACTTCGTAGTTTCCTGATCCGTTTTTTACTTTTATATTAGGGATTTCTAAAGAAGCAGTAGGAATATTCGACACACCTAAGAAATCATCTGAAATCAGGTGACCTTCAAGCTTTTTTTGCAGGTATTCTTTGGAGATCTGTACACTTCATCGATTTGATATCAATGACGAATGATCCACCCGTCAATTTTCTACTAGCAAAAATAAGTAATCCTTTTTTGACTTGGATATTCCCACTTGATAAGTGATTTTCTTACCTGTCTAGTTTATTACTGAAGTCTCGGGATGAACCGGTTTTGTAACAGTTGCAGGATTGCCATTCGCTGCTGTTTATGAGCATGATACTAGCGTCAAAAGTTCAAATATTTTTTCATTTTTGTAAAAGTTATGGATTACCAGTTACGTTGTCCAATTATATTGGTTGCAACAACTGATAGGTGTTATTTATCTTAAATTGTTCAAACAAGACGAGAAATAGGGGTCAATTATCCAACATTTTATAATTATCCTACTAAAATCTACAAATTCGAGCACTCAAATGAGCATCTAACACCTTGATTTTAACTTTATGAATACTTTAATAAGTATCTTGCAACTTCGGGTAATAAATTTACGGTTAGTAAATATACAAAGCTGGCAAAATGAGTCGTTATTTTATGGAATTAAACAAATTTACTTTGAGAACTATACTCTCATGCTTTTTTATCACAATCTGTTTTCTGGGGGCGGATGCACAAACTGAGGCAGATAGCACTAAAGCTGAAAAAGCTGCAATTATACAATATAGCCTAAAGCAAAATGATCTTGCAATTAATGATATTGAAATAGATAGAAATAATCGAGTGATTGTATCTACCTCAAAGATGTTATTAGTCATAGGAAATGCTAATGACGAACCGCTTCAATTTTTAGAAGATACTTATCTTACGTGTGCCATTGCGGGTAAAGACAACAAGCTCTACGCTGCGGGCAACAATCACTTATATATAGTCGGTGAAGGTAAAAAAGTGTCTATCGATGATCCAGAAGTAAAAATAGTCGATATCGCTTACTCAAGTGGTCGTTTGTATTTAGCTACCAATAAAGGACTCTATACATACATACTAAGCAGTGGAAATTGGAAGGATTATGATTCGCAAAATAGTCAATTGAAATCAGATGTCATCAATTTTGTAAGAACGGATGAAAACAACGTTATTTGGGCAGGTACAGAAAAAGGATATCTTAAAATAGAAGGAGATAATTGGGAGTTACAAGATAAGAAGTCCAATGTTCTTATTTCTAGAGGTAATAAAGAAGGGCAGTGGATGGTCGCTCAAGGAGATATGTTTTTGATTGATCCGTTCAACAGGAAGTACGATGTAGGACTTAATGAAGATTTATATAGGGGGAAAATTAATGACTTCGTTATCGATTCGAAAGGAAGATTATATATGGCGTCAGAAACCCTAATCAGATACAATCCTTATAATGAAGAGATAGAAAAGTATGGTGAAGACTTAAAACTTTTGAGTCAGAAATGCATCAGTCTAGCCTGTGATAAAAATAATAATATTTGGATTGGAACTGAAAGTGCTGGATTGTTTATGATTACGTTCGATGATATTGCGCAGGAGCAGCTATCAGCAGCTATTTTGGTTACAAAGAATGTATCCTGTAGCGAGGGTAATGATGCTAGCCTAAAAGTGTCAGTATCAGGAGGTGCAAAACCATACAACTATGAATGGAGTGAGAACGGAATGAAAGGCGCTACACCAAATAAGGTAGGCTCTGGATCATTTGCAGTGACAGTAACAGATAGATATGGTTCTCTCTATGTTTCAGAAGTTACATTACAGAATCCAAAAGCCATAACGGTAGAATTGGAGGATGTGACGCGAGTGACTGGTTTCAACAAAAAAGATGGTATGGCTGAAGTTATTGCTGAAGGAGGGTCTGGAAATCTTACATATACTTGGTCAAATCGATCAAAAGGTGCGAAATTGCTTAAAGCAGCACCAGGAAGATATACGGTGACCGTTGCGGATGAAAAGGGATGTAAAGAACAACTCCAAGTTGAAGTCAAAAAGGAAAAATATATTCCTGAGCTAGATATCGCAAAAGTAAACATAGGACAAGCGCTTAGAATCAATGAGTTAAGTTTCGATGCAGATAGTACAAACCTTAGATCAGAAAACTTCGAAATTTTGGATGAGGTCTATGACTTCCTAGTGAAATATCCAAATGTAACAATAGAAATTGGTGGTCATACGAATACCATACCTCCGCATGAATATTGTGATAAATTGTCAACGGACAGAGCAAAAAGTGTGGCTGAATACGTAGTAGAACGAGGCATAGACAAATCAAGAGTAGAATATAGAGGCTACGGGAAAAGAGAACCGCTTACCGAATCAAAATCCACTTCTGCTAGAAAGAAAAATCAGAGGGTAGAAGTAAAGATATTGTCATTATAGAATATGTTTTCCTTACGCAAATAAGAAAAGGGCTTTTTACTTTTGTGAGTAAGAAGCCCTTTTTGTTTTAACGTTAGATTGGCCCGAGCCATGAAATTCAATTATTCAACAACTAATCAACTTCCCCTTTCCCCATTCTAATGACTTCAATCTCTCCAGAAGTACAATCAAGAATCGTCGAGCCCATTGCTTCGCCCAGTCCTCCATCAATCAGATAATCAACTTGGTGCATATAGGTATCTTCTATTTTCTCTGGATCAATGAAGTATTCCGTCACAGCATCATTATTTAGAGATGTACTTATCATCGGAGCATCGAGATATTCCATTAACTCAAGTACAATTTTATTATTAGGAATTCGAATCCCGATTTCCTTTTTGTTATTTTTGAAATATTTAGTTACGTAGTTATTTGCATTGAGAATGAAGGTGTATGGTCCAGGAAGATACCGCTTCATCGATTTGAATATGTGATTAGAATAGGGTAGTGTAAAATCCGCTACTGTTTTAATATCCTTACAGATAAGAGACAGTTTTGCTAGTTTCTCTTTTTTACCTGAAATCTTGATGATACGATCTATGCTGCCTTTGTTAGTCATGATACACCCCATCGCATACACGGTATCAGTTGGAAATATGACAACGGCACCTTTGTTCATTTTATCGGCAATCATTTTTATATCTCGTGAATCTGGATTGTCAGGTCTTAGTATTACTCTTTGCATAAAATTGGTGTTTATGTATTTTTTAATAATGTTAAAAGGGGATTGGTTAAAGTGATTTCTTTTAAGTGTATAACATGAATTAACAAGTAACGCATATTTTTAAGATTTTATTGACAATTATCAATGATATCTTGGCTGTCATAAGATGTGACATTTGGAATAGACGCTTCTAATGAAGGGTAGAAAACAATGTCTATATTTTTACTGATCAAAGATTGACTCAAATAGCAAAAATCATCAAGTATGGATTCATCATTTGAAATACTGAGATCTGGGCAACTGTCAATCCCAGGAAAAAGCTGCGATACATTATATCCAAGATTATCTTTGTCGAAGTGACCGGTAGCATCAATACGTTCTAGTTTATTGAAAGACTGGCTACTTAAGATAGTTTCTGCTGGAAGCACAATGGCCATGGTGGTCAAGCCTTCCAGATTTTGGAATATATCCAAATTGTTAATCTCAGCATTGGGGGTGTGCATATTAATACTTACACAAGTTTTTACTTTATGAAATCCTGTTATTTTATTAATTTTCAGAGAAGAAGCAAAAATCAAATGATCTAAATATTCTATATTAGGGAAGTGTACTTCATGCAAATCAGTCTGATGAAAGAATGTTAATGCAGAACATTCTTTGAGGTTTTCAAAGCTTATTGACTCTAAAATAGTATCTCCAATAGCCAAACCTTCTCCACCAACTTTCTCAATATTACTGAACGCACTCGCAACATCCATGCTATTTATATATAAGAATGAAGTAACTTCTCTGATATTTTGAAAGCACGATAGATCTAAAGCGCCAGCATCATCGTCAAAACTAATACTGCCTTGATATACTTTAGTTTCCATCAATTTATCACAATAAAGATCTAAGTCTGCTTGTGATTCAATACGAAGTTGTGTCGGTAAAATGATATCATCTTTACAGCTGCAGAAAATTGTAAAAATAAAAATGGCCAGTAATGATGTTTTAGTTTTCATAGGTCGATTATTGGTAAGTGATTGTTCTGCAAGTTAATTCTTGTTTTTAGAAAATATAATTCTTGTTGTACAAATTCAAATTTTGCATTTCCTTTTGATTGATTCTGTAGAACCAATTCCAATTCTTTATCCTTTCTTTGTACTGTGATTAATAAATCAATGGAACAGCAAAAAAACACTACGTACGTTACTGCCATATTGCCACTCGCAATACCAAAGACGTATACCTATGCCGTTCCTGATGAATTGGTAGCTGAAGTAGAATTTGGAAGAAGAGTAGAAGTCCCACTCAAAAATAAACTTTACTCTGCGCTAATCGTAAAAGTAGAGCAAAATCTAACACTCACATATAAGACTAGAAGTGTAGTCTCCGTAATAGACGACGAGCCGATTATTCACTATTACCAATATGAATTCTGGACTTGGATGGCCAATTATTATGGCTGTACCATCGGCGAAGTGATGCATGTGGCACTCCCAGGTGGATTGCGACTAAGTAGTGAGACGAAACTACTCATCCACGATGATTTTAATGATGATATGACAGATCTTACGGATTCTGAATATCTCGTTGCTGAGGCATTGACAATCAGAAACGTACTGACTATCGAAGAAGTAAAAGATATCCTCGAAAAGAAAACAGTCTATCCACTCATAAGATCTCTTCTCGATAAAAAGGTAGTAAAACTAAAAGAAGAACTCATAGCCAAATACAAGCCTAAGAAAGTAGGATTTATGGCATTAACTGATTATTATGAGGAAGACAGAGCACGTCTGTCGGAAGCATTCGAAATGATCAAGCGGTCAGACCATCAGACAAATGCAATGTTGGCTTTTGTGAGTCTATCGAGAGGTGCTACAGAGGTTCCTAGGTCATCGGTCTATGAGATGAGTGGCGTAGCAATCAGTGTACTGAAAGCCTTAGAGAAAAAAGGTATAATAGAGTTATACGACAAAGAAGTAAGCAGACTCATCTACGAAGCGGCCGATGGAGAACTACCGACACTATCAGAAGAGCAAGTCCGAGCACTAGAACAAATAAACGGTTACTTCGCAGAGGATAAAATAGCGCTCCTTCATGGAGTAACAGGATCAGGAAAGACTAGGGTCTTCATGGATCTGATTAGGGACACAATAGAGGCAGGAAAGCAAGTGCTATATCTCCTGCCAGAAATTGCACTTACAACACAGATCGTATCAAGGCTGAAACATATATTTGGTGAAGATGTAGGTATATTTCACAGTCGAATGAACAATCATGAGAGAGTGGAACTCTGGAAAGATGCACTTATAGGCAAAAAGGTTATCCTTGGTGCACGGTCAAGTCTGTTTCTACCGTTTCCAAATCTGGGACTAATTATTGTGGACGAAGAGCACGATCCTTCTTACAAACAATCCGATCCAAATCCTAGATATAATGCACGGGATGCTGCGGTCTACCTTGCTCAGAAATTGGGCGCAAATGTAATCCTAGGTTCTGCAACGCCAAGTATGGAAAGCTATCTCAACGCTGAAGAAGGCAAATACGGATTAGTAGAAATGATGCAACGGCACGGCGGTGTTTCTATGCCGGAGATAGAAATAGTAGATATAGGTATAGCAAAGAGAAAAGGTCTCATAAATGGATTCTTTACCCATCACCTGATCGAAACTGTACGAACAGCACTAGTAAACAAAGAACAGATCCTACTCTTCCAAAATAGACGTGGATATTCTCCTCAGCTGGCTTGCAATACCTGCGGATGGAAGGGAGAATGTGCTAATTGTGATATTACACTTACTTATCATAAATACTTTGACGAGTTACGTTGTCACATCTGTGGATATCGAAATAAAAATCCTCATGCATGCCCCGACTGTGGTAGTGATGGATTAGAAGAAGTAGGTTTCGGAACAGAAAAGATCGAAGACGAGATTATGAAAATCTTCCCCGATGCCAAGGTGAAAAGGATGGATTATGATACGGTAAGAAAGAAAAACTCCTACGAGAAAATACTCGAAGATTTTGGAAGTCGAGAGATAGACATCCTAGTCGGTACTCAGATGATAACCAAAGGTCTAGATTTTGATAATATCGCAGTAGTAGGCGTGATTAATGCAGATTCTACATTAATGTTCTCTGACTTCCGTGCGGGAGAGAGAGGATATCAACTTCTTACCCAAGTGGCAGGTCGTGCAGGCCGACGAAAAAAGCAAGGAAAGGTAATCATACAAACGTATCACCCTGATCATCCTGTAATTCATGAGATCGTCAGTAGCAATTATCAACGACTATTCCGTCGTGAATCAGAGGAGCGAAAGCGATTTATCTATCCTCCGTATTTCAGGATGATCAATATCCAACTCAAGCACAAGAAGCCACTCGTAGTCTCGGATGCTGCCAGATATATGGCTATGGAACTCAAAAAAATATTAGGCAACAGAGTCATCGGTCCTGCAGAACCAAGCATCCCGCGAACCAAAGGATACTACCGACAAAACATCACAATAAAAATAGAAAAAAAGGCCAAAGCGATCAATGTAGCAAAGTCTCATGTGTTGCATCAGAAAGCGATGCTTAGGACTTCAGATGGATACAAATCTGTTGGAGTGAAGATCGATGTGGATCCGTATTAGGTATTAACTTGTTTTTTTATGCAAGCCATCGATGGTTCCTCCGTCCTTTCCATTTGATCATCCAAGAATAAACAATGCAGCGTGCTGTGCTGTGTTAGTCGATGGTTCCGCCATCGATTCAATATGATTATCCGGTCGATCTGGCAAGCAATCTTTAGATAAGAAGAAGGATTAATTATGTTCATTAAAACCCTGTAAAAGCTCGGATTTTAGACATAACGGAGGATTATCTATCTAGTAGTGCTAGAGGCTATATAGGAATCAAAGTACTTTTAGAAATTAAAATTTTGGAGATACATTTGTGATTTAGATTAGAATAGTCATACGATAATCGTATGACATCGATGGCAGAACCATCGACGAACTAGGGTAAGAAAAGATGTGATATGAGCAATGAGCAAAAAGACCAATATCGTTTTCCAATGAGACTTAATATGTAAGTGCTGCAATCACAATAAATACATCCCAAATCCACAACATTCTTACCCAATTAACATTTAATTCTTTGCTCAAATTTTAATTACTAATTTTGCCATTGAAATGCAGAAAACCGTAGGAGTCATAGGATCAGGAAGTTTTGGAGTCACCATAGCAATGTTGCTGATGGAGAATGTCGATGTATTGATGTTTACTAGGCGGGATTCTGTTATGGAAGCGATTAATGAGCGACAACATTATATGGGTATCGATACACTTGGCAAAATCACTGCTGTCAACGATCTAGCCTATATATCCGAAAGATGTGAGGTAATCATGCCTGCTATTCCGTCTTCTAGTTTCAGAACAGTGATGAAGGCTATAGCTCCGCATGTCGGACCTGAGCACATCATGATTCATTGTACCAAAGGCCTTGATGTAAGCACAATATCAGACAAACGGATAGCCAATGGGTCATTCACTAGGAAGGAAGTATACAGTATGTCAGAAGTCATCATGGATGAAACTACTGTAATCAGAATCGGATGCATGTCGGGTCCTAATCTTGCCAAAGAGATATTAGCAGGTCAGCCCGCTGCAACAGTTATAGCTTCAGAATTCAAAGAAGTAATCAGAATCGGTCAGCGGATATTGAGCAGTAGTAAGTTCTCTGTATTTGGCAGTTACGATCTTAAAGGTGCAGAACTCGCAGGTGCATTTAAAAATATAATCGCTATAGGATCAGGAATCCTTGGAGGATTAGAATTAGGTAAGAACATGCAAGCCGCCTTGATCACAAGAGGATTGAGAGAGATGATCCAATTTGGAAAGTCGATGGGAGCGGAGAGCAAATCCTTCCTTGGTACCGCTGGTATTGGTGATTTGATTGCTACAGCTACCAGTGAAAGTTCGAGAAATTACACTTTTGGTAAGAAGCTAGCATCAGAAGGTGGAACGGCTGACCAAATCATTAAATCCATAGGTGAAGTTGTAGAAGGTGTAAATACTTTAAAAATCATCCACCTCCTCGCTAAGAAAGAAAATTTACAACTTCCGATTACAAATATGCTATACAGAGTTATCTATGAAGACTATCCAGTTGATAAAGCATTGCGACTTTTGATGAATTATAATTATGCTCCTGATGTAGATTTTCTATAATCCACAATAAGCTAAAATTCAACATTTTGAACACTATCTACGATAGATTAGGAGATGAAAATCTCCAGCTGCTAGTTGACAATTTCTATAATGAAGTAATGTCAGATGAACGAATTTCACATTTGTTTCAAACAGATATTGAAATAGTAAAGAGGAAGCAGTTTATGTTCTTATCTCAATTTTTAGGAGGTCCTCCCAGATATGCAGAGACTTACGGTCATCCAAGGATGAGAATGCGTCATATGTCGCATAAGATCGATCATGATGCGGCACATGCATGGTTAGAATGTATGGCTGAAGCAATTTCTAAGTTGCCGATTGATGAAGGGTTTCAAAAGGAAGTGTTTGAGAGGTTTCCTAGTGTTGCGGCGCATATGATTAATTGTTAGGGTATTGGCTCGGGCAAAAAACCTATCCCGGCCTTTCCCTTGAAAGGGAAAGGTGACTTCTTATGGCTCGGGCATACCTTGATTAGTTAACTCAGCTTAATATATTGTAACATCTTTCCCTTTTAAGGGGAGGATAAGAGGAAGGGTTGAACACATCTAGTTTAGCAAATCAATCAAGTGAAACACCATTAAATAATCTTTCTTATTTTACGCTCTTAAAATATAATACCATCTAAAATATAATACCACCAAAATGAAAGAAATCTTATTCACACTTGCTGCCTTGGTTTGTTTTTCAATGACAATGAACGCACAAGGGCTTAAGTCTCCTCAAGAATTTCTACGCACAGAGTACGGGAAGCACTTTACACCACATTATTTAGTAGCTGACTATGTGGAGCATGTAGCTGCCAATTCTGATAGAGTGACATTGATCGAGTACGGCCAAACAAACGAGGATAGACCACTATTATTAGCAACAATAACAACAAGAGAGAATCAGGAAAGTATTGGATCAATCCAAAATCATCATCTGAATAAGATTGGTTTAGGAAATGGTGAAACAGAATCAATTGACAAGGACTTTGCAGTTGTATGGTTGTCATTTGGTGTGCATGGAAATGAAGCAGGAGCAAGCGAAAGTTCTATGAATGTAATTTATGAAATGGCTAATCCTGATAACCCTGAGACTAGTAAATGGTTGGAGAATTCTGTAGTGCTTTTTGATCCAAGTATCAATCCTGATGGATATAATAGATATACACAATGGGTAAGAGGAGTCGGTGGTAAGACGGCTCACCCAGGGCACACGGATCGAGAACATATGGAACCTTGGCCAGGAGGGAGAGTCAATCATTATCTTTTTGATCTGAATAGAGATTGGGCATGGCAGACACAGGTCGAGAGTCAACAAAGAGTAGCACAATATTCTCAATGGATGCCACACATTCATGTTGATTTTCATGAGATGGGTTATGATGATGGATACTATTTTGCACCTGCAGCAGAGCCTTATCACAAACACATCACTGGCTTCCAGAGAGACATGCAAGTGGATATAGGAAAGAATCATGCGAAGTACTTTGATAGAAATGGATGGTTGTATTTTACAAGAGAGATATTTGACCTTTTTTATCCTTCATACGGAGATACCTGGCCTACGTTTAATGGTGCAGTTGGTATGACTTACGAGCAAGCAGGTCATGGAATGTCAGGTAGAGCAATCGCACTATCGAATGGAGATACCTTGACAATTCAAGACAGAATTGATCATCACAGTAAGACTGCGTTGTCTACATTAGAAGAAGCATCGAAACAAGCTACTCGTTTGAATGAGAACTTCGTGAAGTATTTCGCAGATGCAGTGAATTCTCCGAAAGGAACATACAAGTCATATGTTATAAAAGCATCCGATAAAGCGAACAGACTTGCGGAATTATTAGATAAGAATAACATCATGTATTATCGTACATCCGATGCGCTATCAATGAATGGATTCGACTATCAACTAGGGAAGAAAACATCATTCCGATCGGCGGCTGGAGATATTGTCATCAATGCGAATCAGCCAAATGGAACTCTGTTACAAGTGCTGATGGAACCTGAGCCAGTATTGAGCGACAGTCTTACTTATGATATTACAGCTTGGTCATTACCACATGCATATGGTGTGCAGGCTTATGGTTTGGTTGGTTATACAAGTACAAAAAAGTTGGAAAAACCATTAGATAAGGGAGCAGTTTGCTTTAAAGATGAAGATCCTGAGTCAAAGTCATATGCTTATGTTATCCCATGGCAAAGTGTAAATAGTGCAAAAATGCTGTCAAAATTATTTGGTAAAGGTATCAACGCTAGGATGGCAAAAAAAGAAGTTAAGTTTGATGCGGGGATTGTAGCCAAAGGATCAATCGTGATCATAAGAGGAGATAACTATCATATTAAAGATCTAGCAACAGAGTTATCTAGCATAGCAAGTAAATGTAATGATTGCATGTGCTTACCTACAGGGTTTTCTAGCACAGGAGGTGATATAGGAGGTTCAGCATTTACAAGATTGAATCAACCTAAAGCACTACTTATATCTGGCCGAGGAACTGGAGCAAATGCGGTAGGTCAAATATGGCATTTCTTCGATGAAGTAATTGGATACCCGCTTTCGATGGTAGATAAAGAAAATATGGGTAGAATAGATTACGATGACTTCAATACATTGATCTTACCCGATGGCTATTATAGTCTCTCAGAAGATGAAATAAAAAAAATCACCTCATTTATTAAAGGTGGAGGTAAAGTGATCGCGATCTCTGGAGCCCTTGGTAACTTTGTTGAGAAGGAAGGTTATGCACTTGCTACTTATGCAACTGATGAAGAAAAAGAAGAAGCAAAGAAACATAGAGAAGCCAGAAAGCTTGATGCTAGAAATGATTCTTTCCATGATCAAGAAAGACACGGAATCAGCAATAGTGTACCAGGAGCGATAATCAAAAATAACTTAGATACTTCACATCCACTTTCTTTTGGCCTTGGAGATTCTTATCATAGTTTGAAAACTTCGAGACAAAGATATAGTCTGTTACAGGATGCATGGAATGTGGTTACTGTTCCAAAAGATTACAAACATTATGGATTTATTGGGGCAGGATTGAAACCAAAGTTCGAAGAAACGGTATCATTTGCTGTGGAGGAGAAAGGTGGTGGAACGATTATTTATATGGTGGATAATCCGTTGTATAGAGGGTTTTGGGATAATGGTTTAATGCTGTTTGGGAATGCACTATTTTTGGTGAAATAGATTTTATTGTCGCAAATATAGGTAATAGTAGGTTTATTAATTGCCTTTGTGGGAAAAGAAGGTAATTGAGAATTAAAATGATTTCCTTAAACTAAATAATCAGTTGAGAAAGGAGATAGCAGATAGTACAGCGGATATGCAGTAAGTCTTGCTCAGACTGACTCAACTTATTGATGAACTTGATTCTCAAGTTGTTGGCATTAAAGTATTCCCTAATGTAACTATAGTGGAAATCTATACCTTGGTCGCTTGTAATGATTGGGAGTCTTTACGGTGAAGCATTTAATTCAGTTGGGCTAAAGAGAAACTGTCCAAATAAATATTTTGATGACAATCATGTAATTGTAGATTAAGAGACTTATGAATAAGGAATTTACTACATCAAAGTAATTGATAGTTTAAAAACCGTTCATTAAAAGGTCATTAATGTGGATTAGAAGAGCCTAACCAAAGTTTAATTGCTGAGCAAAAAATAGCAACATTTTATCCAAGAAGTCCAACTATTTTACAAAGTGTTCGTGACTATAATTGCGTTTTGCCAATTTGGATGGGTCTACGTTTTGTGGGTTTGATAAGACATGAGTTCACGTAGCGAAGCATTGAATACAAAACAAAACAGCTGCACCCACTCTAACAGGTGCAGCCATTTATTGACTAAATTATTTTCAGATAATTTTAAAATCCATGTATTTTTAACTTCACATACTCGTCAAAGGTTAAGTCTTTAAACCCTTTTTCTTTCATCTTATTGATGAATCGAGGACTCACGTTGTGGATTCCTGCAGTGATCATATCATCGGTATCAAGATTAAATCCTAGGTCTTTTAATCCTTTGATGTCATCTAAATCGATATTGTGAATTTTGAAAGATACGATATCATCAAAAGTGATATCTGTAAAACCTGCATCTTTTATTCCTTTGATAAATCCTGGGTTTACATTGTGTATAGCGGCAGTTGTAAGGTCATCAAAGGACATGTCATCGAATCCCATACTCTGAAAATCTGTGATCATTTCAGGATCGATATTGTGAATGGCAGCTGTGATCATATTGTCAAAAGTTAATCCTACCATCCCAGCATTACTAAATGCTTCTATATACTTTAAGTCTACATTATGGATGCCAGCACTTATTAATTGATCAAATGATAAGTCAAAACCATACGATTGAGCCTTTTTGAGATAATCTACATCAACTCCATGGATTGATGCTGAAATTATATCATCAAAGTTAAGGTTATCAAAACCTGCATTTTCAAATGATTTGATAAATTTTATGTCTACATTATGGATAGATGCGGAAATAAGGTTGTCAAAACTAATATTTTTGAACCCGGCTGTCTCAAATGCTTTGATATAATCAGGATTCACATTGTGAATTGCTGCCGAGACCATTTGATCAAAATTCAAGTTTTCAAAGCCTGCATTTTTGAATTTTTCTATATATTTTGGATCCAAATTATGGATACTTGCAGAGATCAAATTATCAAAAGATAAATCATTGTATCCAGCACTTCTTAATTCTTTGATGTAGTCTATATTTACATCATGTATGGATGCAGAGATTAGATTGTCAAATGTAAGATCTTCATATCCCATCTCTTTGAATTGTGAGATGTAAGATGGATTTACGTCATGGATAGCTGCAGCTATAATCTGGTCCACTGAAAGATCTTCATACAATTCTTTGCCAAATGACTTAATGTACTCCATATCTACATCATGGATTTTCATAGATATCAATTCTTCAGCGGATGGCTTCTTGTAATTCACTTTTCGGAATTCTCCATTGATGTCTTTTATGTATTCTTTGTCTACGCCATGTATCGCCATCGCAATCAGCTCCTCATCATCTAGCTTCGTATAACCTTCTGTCTTCAAGAAGTTGAAGTAGTCTTTATTAATATTAGATAAGAAGAAATGGATGATCTTTTTTTCTTTTACCTCGTATCCTTGACTTTTGATATAACTGATGTATGATGCATCCGGTTGGAAACTGTATCTGCCGGTTCCGTCATTCCCTTCGAATTCTCCTTTAAGTACCATTGTACCTGCTTCTCTTACAAGTTTGAATTCTCCTTCTACACCAGGTTTGATTTCTGGGGAAAATTCTGAGGTCTTCATGCATTCAGTGCTCGACCAAAAGTAGTTTTTGCCTATGCCTCCTTTTTTAATAAAGAAACATACTTGGCTGCCATTAATTTCAGCTTCCCAAATTCCTTTTGTTTCTATGTCAACTTTTGAACCTTTGATAATGGTTCTATCTGCATTATAATCTAAAGTATATGACTTGCCAGAATTTGTAGTCATGATTAGTTTATCATCCACTCCTCTTACAGAAATGCCTTCTTCAGTATCTAATCCTAAATCAGATAGATCATGCATCAGGTCAAATCCAATTTCGGTATCTAACACTTTAATATCATTGCCAAGAGTAACTGAACCCAAATTGAGCTGAATATTAGAGTCAATTATTGGGTCAATGAGATCCAATTGAGGATTGATAGGATCAGTAGTATGAGTATTTATTACTTCTGGTGTAAATGTCAATTGCTTATTTGGTTCTGTTTCTTTTTTCTTCGTGTCGAATTCAGTTGATTTTTCTGTGTTCTGGTCATTATTAATTTGTGTAACGGCATAAGTAGGATTCATCATTGCCACACTTAATACTAATATTGGCAATATGCATAAGTACTTCCAAGTACTTTGAGCTGAAGATTTTTTTGCGTTCATCATTTGTATACGTTTTTTTAAGAATGATTGATTATAGTTAGTCGACAGCGCAAGTGGTAATTCTGGGACTGAAACTTTCAATAAATTCATTTGGTATACTTCTGCATTTGCACCGGAGGCTAGCATTTCTTGATCTGTAAGGTATTCTAGATTGTGTTCTACCGCTTTTCGGTAGTGCCACGCAAAAGGATTGAACCATAGGAAAATCAAAGATAATTCTGACAGAAAAATATCTGCAGAATGCCATTTGGTGATGTGTATTTTCTCATGTGCAAGAATCTGCGCATAAGTGTCGTAATCGTACTTTGTAGGGTTGATGTAGATCATGTTGAGAAATGAAAACGGAGCTTTATCCCCAGGCATTTCTACAATGGTCATCTTGCCATCTTTTAGTGTAGGGTACTTGATTCTGTAGTATATCAATATTGCAAACTGCACTAAGAAGTTGATCAAGAATATTGCAAGTCCTACGATATAAATCCATTTTATGATAGTTGGCCATTTAACCAAAAGATTTGATGACTTTATGATTGGATTAGTCGAAGTTTTGTCTATTGTAGATGCTTCATTAAGAGCGTTGAGAGGGATTTTATTCTCTTTTCCAGGCAAGATGACAGATTCGTTGTTATTGTTCTTATCCTCTTCCGTTATTGAGCCTCCATTGTCAGTATTGATCTCTGACAGAGCTGATTCTGTTTGCTTTTCTATCTCTATTGGTCCTTTTTTAGTCAACGTTGAAAAAGTTGCAACCTCATTTTTGAGAGACCAATTACTCGGTATGTGAATGCTAGGCAAGACAAATGCCAAGACTAAATATGAAAATAGAATTATCCTATTTAAGGAATAGAATGTCTCTTTCTTCAAAAGTACTTGGTACAGAATAAATCCTATTCCAAGAAGCAGCGAAACGTGTAGTATGTAGTTGATCATTTCTCCTCTTTTTTAATTAAGCTGATAATGTCTTCTAATTCATTTTGACTGATCTTCTCCTCTTGTGCGAAATGAGCTACCATCTTACTGTACGAATTATCAAAGTACTTTTTGAGAACATCTGATATTGCGTCTTTCTGATAGTTTTCTTTTTCTAAAAGAGGAAAATATTGGTGGGTATTGCCAAATGACTTATGACCGATGTAACCTTTGTCACTTAATATTCTTACGATGGTAGATACAGTATTATAATGAGGTTTAGGTTCAGGCATCTCTTGTATAATCTCTTTGATGAATCCTTTCTCAAGTTTCCATAAGATTTGCATGATTTCTTCTTCTCGTTTAGCTAATTTTTGCATGATTCTACTTATTAAGAATGTATAATAAAGAGTCTAAAAATTTCAATTCGTTGCATACCACTGCGCTATTGATAATACAAATATATAACTAATTAATTAGTTTAACAACTACTATGTTAGTTGCGCTACTAATTAGTTAGTTTCGAGTATTGTCGATGTTGTGAAACAAAATGACCTAAAACGCATTTTTACAGTGTTTTAGGTCATTTTTAATTGGTGTAGATATCTTTGCAATAAGTAGAAATTCTAGCAATGAATTTTTAATACTTAAAATCTCCGATGCTTGCGTCGGGGTCATAAAAAGGCTGTTTTTGCATAAAAACGCCTTATCAAGAAAAGATCCGATTTCCGACCTATAGGTTGGAAAAATTTTGGCTAATGCTCCATCCGCTTGCTGTGGGGTAGTCAAAATTTAGCATCTTTTTACTTACTATGCCTATTATTCTTCTACTAACTTTAGATTTAGGATTATTTTTGTTGCATCAAAATCATTTTCACAATCAGGCAGTTTGCCAGCTTCATACTTAAAAGTGAATGATTCTATCTTAGCGTGCGGTAATAATTCAGGCTTTGAATTATAACTACTTGATCCAAAAGTGAATAAATCCTTATCTCCATTTGGTGCTATAGTTTCGACTAGTACTCTCAGTTCACCAGCCCAAATACAGACGGCATCACAGGGGCAAAATTCTTCAGTTATGGTTTTGACGATAAAGCCACTTCCGTCAGGGAAACAAACTTCTTCATCCAATGTGATTAAGAATGATGAATTGAATTCTACTTCAGTGCAGTCTTTTTTTTCTGTATTATCATCAGCTTTGCTACATGATAGGAATAAGAGAGTGGCAAATATTACTGTTAGGTATCTCATATTTTTTGTGTTAGTAATTTCTACCATTAAGATACTAAGACTTTGAAATTCGTTGCAGTCTTATGTAATTATTGTGATATGGTAAGTTTTAAATTTATTTTTTGAGCATCGAACTCACTGATACAATCAGGAAGTGAGCCGAGTTCATAATCGTAAACAAATGATTGAACGAATGAGTTTTCGAGTATATATGGCCTTAATGAATAAGTGGCTGACCCAATACCGACGGTTGATTTTTCGCCTGTTAATTCTGTCGTTTGTACAATTACTTTTAGTTCTCCTTCCCATTTGCAAAGTGCATCGCAGGGACAAAATTCATCTTTAATATTCTTAATTATGAAACTACTTCCATCCGGCAAACAAACTTCATCTTCAAGAGAAACTGTAAATAAAGAATTATAATCAACCTCAATACAATCTATTTGCTTTCTGGAGCTCGATTCTTTTTGGCAAGAGAATATCAGGAAAGCTGCAATAGTGAATAAAATATATTTCATAACTAAATTGTTTAGATCAATTCTTAAATGCTATTTGTACTCGATTCGTCTCAACAAAGGGCTTTTCTTGTAATTTTGAAATATTGATCATCATGAAAAGAGGCGTCCATAAAGCAAGTAGACGCCTCTAGAACCAATACTTAATTTTCACTACTTTTTGACTCTAATAATTGGATTTTCTCAGCCAATTCCAAGATTTCATATCCTTTTTCAGAGAGTTTTTCAATACTCCTGAGTCTGTTTAGAGTATCGCTATTATTTCCAGTTTTTAAATAGGGACTTTCTTTTAATCTCATTGCTAGCTCGGCAATACTTACCGCTAAGAAAGTTTTTTCTTCGATATCAATATCTGATTTTACAAATCTATTAATTCTGTGTTTTACTTTCCAGCTTTTTCTCGCAGAAGGAGCTCGATAGAAAATTTGTACTGTACCTAATTCATTGTTTTTTTCAAGTGATTTTGGTCTTTTTTGGTACAGAAGGATTTGATTCTCGTTAACAAATTTATTCTGCGTAGGAGTATATTCATATATTGCTGTTAGGCTTTGCCCAGTTAACATAGTTGAATTCATTTTTGGGTCAATACGATAGCTAAGTAGATTTGGTAGATAATCTTCATATCCTACTAATCGATAATCCATAACATAAGCAGGGTTGAACTCAATATTGATATCTACATCTTCAGCCATTGGTATATTCGGTTCAGTTAATGCAAATACACTATCTAGTTTTATTGCCTGTATACCGATATGTAGTAGCCTTTTTTCATCATTCCAAGGACACGTGAATAATTCTGTGTAAATTTCGAAAGGTTTGTTATTACTTTTAGGAGAAGGATAATTATAGTCCAAACTATTGAATAATTCTTCTATGGCAATCTCTTTTATTTCCTCTTGATCTTTGGGTAGTTTACCCATCGATATTTTGCCTTTTAGAGCACTAAGAGCATTGTTTTTAGTTACTATTGGAATCTTAGCCACAGGATAGCGAAAAGGAGACTTTTCTTCTTTATTTCTGTAGACTTCATATTTAGCTGGGGAAATTCTAAGTTCCTTCTTTTTGGGAGGCGTATAATTTGAAATATCCTCTGTTATGGTAGTGATAATAATACTTTGACCTTTTATTAATCCATTTCCTGTGACTGATACTTCAGCGTTTAATATTGGGTCTGATTGCTTTGGAACTTCCATTGCTGATATTGGAGAGCTACCAATTGTGAAATTACCGTTTGTCTCCAAACTGAAATTCAACTCTAATGAATCCCCATCAATCACATTTGTCCCTCTTTTAAAATCTGATTTATATCCAGTAAATGCTGCTTCAAAGTCATAAAGTCCTGGAAGCAAGTTTGCGTAGAACTTACCATCAATATCAGATACAATAGTCCCTACTTTTTTATCATTTTTATATATTGATATATTACAACCAATTAGTGTGTCAGCACTACCGATTTCTATTGTTTTCCCATAGATTGTTGCTCTTTCTTTTTGAGCGAAGCTTGATTGAGATGTACATAACAAAACGGAACAAACAATAAAGAGTAATTTGAAGTATAGATGAGACTTAGGATTCTTCTGGCTTTTAGATTGATTATTAAATTTCATGCTTGATGGTTTTGTGTCTTTGATAATTTCAAAATGATCTGGCCAGATACTTATCCTTGTTTTATTAAGACAGTTGATAATTTTATGTTTTCGGATTAGAGATGGTAGTAGAAAAGAGAATGCATAAATAATGTCAAATAAATTTCATCCAGCTGGTTTATAATGTTTACTACGACATATCTAGATCTTTTTTTGAAAAATACTTAGGATGGATTTTGTTCATTATCTGTAATAATCGAAATGATATTGCTTCCGCCTAACAATTTAGATGCATCATTTTGGTTTTCGTTTGTAGAGAGCTTTATGTTGTGTATTATTGGCTTGTTTAGGTTGGTATCTTTAGCAAGGCCAGTTGTCTCTTTCTAGTGACTGGTAGATGGTGACGATGGTCGATAATTCGCTTCTCGATTTTGGGCGTTTGCGAAAAAAGGAATCATCATAAATGCTAGGAGAGTAAGTAGCTGTGTCATCATTTATTTGTTTTATTGAAAGCAAATATGAAGGGTTGTGGAATGAAATTTTACACTCAGTCGGGTCAAAAGTGAGTTGAACGGTATGCACGATACGCCCATTAAAATTCAGATATTTTCTGTAAGTTTATTCCTACTAAAAAAATTATCACTAATGAAATTACTAAAATTGACCCTTGCCTTAATCATGGCATTTACTGTATCATTCCAAGCACAAGCGCAGAAAAAAGATAAATCAGGACCAGAAAAAGATGAATTATCCCTCTCTGGTTTGAAATTCAGAAATATAGGCCCTGCCATAGCTTCTGGAAGGATTGCTGATATAGCAGTAAATACTAATAACCCTTTCGAATATTATGTGGCTGTAGCCTCTGGAGGAGTCTGGAAAACAATAAATGCTGGAACGACTTATACCCCAATCTTTGATAGTCAAGGTTCATACTCTACTGGATGTGTCACAATCGACCCTTCCAATGACAATATAATATGGGTAGGATCAGGTGAAAATAACAATCAAAGAAGTGTAGCCTATGGTGACGGGATATACAAATCTAATGACAGAGGTAAAACTTGGAAAAATGTTGGTCTCAAAACATCAGAACACATCGCTAAGATTAAAGTAGATCCAACAAACTCTGATGTAGTATATGCCGCTTCTATGGGTCCATTATGGAGTGAAGGAGGAGAACGAGGGGTGTACAAATCTATTGATGGTGGACAAAATTGGACGCAATCACTAAAAATAGACAAACATACAGGAGTTAGTGATCTCATTATGGATCCTCGAAATCCCAACATTCTATATGCCGCGGCTCAACAAAGAAGAAGACATGTGTATACTTATGTAGGCGGTGGGCCTGGATCTGGATTACACAAATCTATCGATGGCGGAAAAACTTGGAATGAGGTCAATTCTGGCCTTCCAAAATCAATGGGAAGAATAGGACTTGCAATATCACCAGCAAATCCTGATTATATCTATGCAGTAGTAGAAGCCGCTGATGGTAAAGGAGGAACATTCCGAACTACAGACGGAGGAACTAGCTGGAACAAAAGAGGAAAGTACAAATCTAGTGGTAATTACTACCAAGAAATATATTGTGATCTCAATGATCCAGAGAAGTTATATGCGATGAATACTTGGATGCAAGTAAGTACTGACGGGGGAAAGTCCTTCTCAGGTGTTGGGGAAGTAACAAAGCATGTGGATAATCATTGTATGTGGATCGATCCAAGAGATGGAAATCACTGGTTAGTAGGTTGTGACGGTGGATTGTATGAAACATTCGATGCTGCCAAGACTTGGGATTACAAGCCAAATTTGCCAGTAACTCAATTCTATAAAGTGGCTGTAGATAATGACTTGCCATTCTATAATATATACGGAGGAACGCAAGATAACTCAAGTATGGGTGGTCCATCAAGGACAATTACTAACCATGGAATCACAAATGCAGATTGGTTTTTTACTCATGGTGGTGATGGATTCGAATCTCAAGTAGATCCTGAAAATACTAATATAGTATACGCTCAGTCTCAATATGGAGTGCTCGTAAGATATGACAAACTAAGTGGAGAAGAAATAGGAATCCAACCAAAAGAAAGAAAAGGTGAAAACGCATATAGATGGAATTGGGATGCTCCGCTTGCAGTGAGTCCGCATAAAACTGGAAGATTATACTTTGCAGCAAATAAGCTTTTCAAATCGGTGGATGCAGTTATGAAAAATGCTTCTACTTCGCCATATGGTACCATAGTAGCATTCAGCGAATCAGCAATTGATCAGAAACTATTGGTTGTCGGAACGGATGATGGATTGATCCAAATCACAACCGATGGAGGAACTAGCTGGACTAAAACAGATAGGATCAACGGTGTCCCATCGAATACTTATGTGAACGCTGTCTACTGTTCTCAGCATGATGAGAATGTGATCTATGCAGCATTTAATAATCATAAAAATGGCGATTTTAAACCCTACCTATTCAAGTCTACAGACAAAGGAAGATCTTGGAAAGACATAGGTAGCACTTTACCGAAAAAAGGAAGTACATATGCCATCGAAGAAGATCATGTGGACAAAAGTCTATTGTTCTGTGGGACAGAATTTGGAGTGTTTTTCTCCAATGACGGAGGAAATAAGTGGACACAATTGAAGAGTGGGGTGCCGACAATAGCAGTAAGAGATATCGCTATCCAGAAGAGAGAAAATGATCTTGTGCTAGGGACATTTGGAAGAGGGTTCTATGTTTTGGATGATTATTCTGCATTGAGAAATATCAGTCCTGATGCATTGAAGATGGAAGGTTATTTATTCCCTGTAAGAGATGCATTATCATATGAAGAGTCTACTCCATTAGGTCTACCTGGTAAAGCAATGTTAGGAGATAGTCATTATTCGGCTGAGGACCTTGGTCCAGTAGCAATGATCACTTATTTCATAAAAGATAAGATAGAAACCATCAAGGACAAACGTAAGGAAAAACAAAAAGATGCTCTCAAAGCGGGTACAGATTCTAAGTATCCATCTTATGACGAACTCAAAGCTGAAGGTGAAGAAAAGAAGCCACAACTATTATTCACAATCACAGATAGTAAAGGAAAAATTGTCAGAAAGATCATGACTAAAATGAGCAAAGGAGTCAATAGATTAAAGTGGGATCTTAGATATGCACATAAAGACCCAATCAACTTGAAAAAATCTTCATTCTATAATCCATGGGCTGGAAAATCAGAAGGAACGCTTGTAGCACCAGGGGCATACTCCGTTCAGATGACTAAGTATGTGAATGGGGTATTCACCGATTTAGGAGAATCTGTTTCTTTTACGGTGAAGCAGCTCGATGAAAGAGTGATGCCTGCCAAAGATCCGATCGCAAAAGCAAAATTCCAGCGTGAAGTAGATGAACTCAATAGATCTATCTCAGGTGCTGGAAAACTCATCGGCGAGATGAATAACAAATTGAAGCATATGAAAGAAGCTATTAAATTGGTAGAACTTCCTATGCCAGCATTGGTGGACGAGATCTCGGGAATCGAAGATCAGATCAAAGCTGCCAATACGCTTCTTTTCGGTGATGATATTAAGTCTAAATTGGACATTGGAGCACCTCCAACTCCTGCAGGTAGAATGGGATGGATCTCCTATGAGCAGAAACATTCTACTTCAGATGTGACAGAAACGCACAAGTCTAGTTTCGCAATTGCTAAAGAAGAATTTAAGCCTATCTTGAGTACATTGATGGGAATCGCGACTACAGCTATACCAACATTGGAGGAGAAGTTGGAGATTGCTGATGCACCATATACACCAGGCAGAGCGATACAGATGTTGAGGGGGAATTAAAAGAGTTCTCGGTCTTTAGTCGCAAGAACTCGTATAGTTAGCTTAGTAAGTAGGGCTTGCTAAATATCTACATATATAACTGTAAATCAATAAAGTAAGCTCTGTAATAGGCGAGATTTTAGCAGTTAAATATACGTAAATGAGTATCTTAGATCGAAATGCATGCATTTACGATGATAAAGTATACAGAGCAAGAGTCCATAACGAATCAACTTTTTACCCCTCCATTTGAAAAAGCACTCTATCCTCAAAATAAGTGGGCCCAATTGGCAGAATTAATTCCATGGGATATAATGGCTAGAATATACATGAAGAATTGTTGCGGTAATATGGGAAGAATCCAGCCGACACTCTCGGACTCAATAATCACCATGTAGCAAAATAGCGTTACCTCCATGATACCGTAGAAGACTTTACCTGACGATCAATTTTCATAATTATATAGCGTTGGATGGAGATGTTCGATTTTATGATGTATCGGGGGCTGAGGTTTATTCAACTTCATTAAAGAATGCGAGTACGATAGTGAATTTAGGAAGGTTGAATTCTGGGACTTATATTTACAGGAAATATGATGCTGAAGAGGAAATTTTTTCTGGGCAGGTTATTGTGGTTCGGTAGAGGTGATGATTTGCTAATTATGATGATCGTAGTAGGATCGAGGTTACAAACCTCGACCAGCAATGGGTAAAATCAGCTGTTGTGGAAAGGGCAAGTACAGTTTTGGATTTGCAGGGTCTTCTGTCAGATGCGTATATGATAGGGTAGAGGAGCTTTATAGTGGTAAGGTGGTGAAAGTGAGATAAGATAAAAGATACAAATTTTGATTTTAATTATGATCCATCAAGGGTTCGTTATGACAGTACTCGGATATGGGATATATCGACGACTAATGCTTCTAATTGTGATGAAGAAGGTCAATTAGTGCTATATACAAATGGACAAGTGTTATACAATGGAAATCATGAAATTGCAGAGGATACAATAAATTAGAATGCACAATGGGATAATTGGAATATTAATATGATTTAAAGGTTAACGAGCGTCTCAATATCATTTCCCTATCTCTTACAATGCATTATTCCTTACTTTTCTTCTCATTATTTGGAAAAAACACTACATTGTCATCAAATTGTTGGGAAAAGATTATTTAATAGTGTTATGCAGTTGATTTTTTGCACTATTTCCAAACAATTGAGAAGTTGGTTCGGCTATCAGTTTCTTTTAATGATTACTTTGGGATTAACCGAAGATACATCATTTCTCATTTACGATTCATTATTTACATAGATGAAACTTAACAATCGTATGAAAAAGATAACTGTCTTATCTGTTTTATTTCTTGCAACATTAATTATTTTCTCTTGCTCAAAAGAGAGAAACCAAGATGACTATTCTGGTGACGAGTTTGAACTTATCCAAACAGAATTAACTCTTCCAAAAGTTGTAAATAACTATGAGTTAGTATTGGGGGAGCATTTTCTTCCACCTGGCAAGACATATCCTAAGTTAAATATTGTTTCTCTAGCTGAAACTCAAGCAAATAACAATAGAGCGACTCTTGGTCGAGTATTGTTTTATGATAATACACTTTCCCTTGATAGAAATGTAAGTTGTGGCACTTGTCATGATCCAACAAGAGCGTTTAGTGATGAAGGACAATTTAGTGAGGGAGTTGGTGAAGTGATTACAAAAAGAAACACTTTAGCATTGGCTACAACATTAAGTTTTAAAATTTCATATAATCCTATTGATCCATCCATGTCAGGATCCAAGTTCTCTTGGGATGATAGTGCATCAAGCTTATCTCAGCAGGTAAAGAATGCTTTTAGAAATGAAAATGAAATGAATATCGATGAAGAAGAGATAATGCATAGAATAGGAGAGCATCCATTTTATTCTGTATTATTTGAGAAGGCATATGGAGATGATAAAATTGATAGTGAAAGGATTTCCCAAGCAATTACTTCTTTTGTAGATGCTATATCTTCAGTTCATTCTAAGTTTGACGAAGGATTAGAAAGGGCTTCTCAATTTTCAGTGGAGAATGACTTTTATAATTTTACAGAAGCGGAAAATAGAGGGAAGCAATTGTATAACAGTAATTGCGCTTCTTGTCACACAGATAAGCATAACTTTACAGTGAAGACTTCTGGGAACAATGGACTTGAGATGGACTATGCAGATAAGGGAGTAGGAGGAAGACTCAATAGAGTTGACTTGTTTGGAGTATTCAAAATTCCATTCTTAAGAAACATTGAACTTACAGGACCCTATATGCATGACGGCAGATTTGCTTCGTTAGAAGATGTAGTAGATCATTATAGTGATGGTATTGTTGCTCATGAAAATCTATCTGACGAACTAAAAAATATGGACGGTACACCAAGAAACTTAAATCTCAACCAAGAAGATAAAGATGCGCTAGTTGCATACTTGAAAACGCTAACGGATGAGACGATTGCTTCTGACACTAGATTTATGGATCCTTTCAGAAGATAAAAACCAGGTATTTTGAACCTCCAAAAATTTATTTAAGCAAGTGCCTTCGTGTAAAATGGAGGCATTTGTTTTTTACAATAAGCAGTATTGTTACTAATAAATGTGCAAGCCGATAGCCAGATACAAGTAGTTCAAAACAGATCCCTATGTCCATTATGTAAGAGGAATAACTTCTTAAGGCACAAGTTGTAGGCATCAGGCACTTAATGAGACATCAGACTTGATTTCTTTGAATTAACAATAGCGCTGGCATAACATAAGATGTGTCTGACACTTGTTCCTTCGATGGATGGTGCTATTCACTAGGGTATACCCTGATTACTGATTAGTGTAAACGACCATTTTTCAATTTATTATACCTCACATTTTGTATTGGACAAAATTATTCCAAAGTTTGTGTGATAAATGCAGCTGTTTAATTAGCTCTGTTTATACAATCAATCCCGAAGACTGTCTTCTATAATAGAAGGCATGATGAATGAGTATTACTTGAAATCGAATTTTTCATTTAATACCAAATATAATATGACTCGAATTTTTATAATGATTCTAATGGTAGCATTTTCTTGTTGCCAAGTGTTGGCGCAGACTAAAAGTTACACACCAAAGGATTTAATCGCGGATGCTCAAAAAAATAGAACTACTAAAAAGGTAGATTTCTTTTCTTTGGACATTGATAGAAGTACCAAAGTACCCCAAGAAGTAGTAAATTATGACTTACTAAAATTCGATAAAAATAAAGTTAGCCAATTACTAGAGAAACCATCAAACGAATTATTGGAAATTTCAATTCCTTCATCTACTAGATCCGATTTTAAATTACAATTAGTTGAAGTAAGTATACACTCTGCAGATTCGTATGTGACTACTTTACCAGATAACAAAACTGTAAAAGTAAATCAAGGAAAACATTTTAGGGGTGTTGTCAAAGGAAATTCAAAAAGTATAGTTGCCATTTCGGTTTTTGCAGATGAAGTTATGGGATTTATCTCAGAAGCTGGTAAACCAAACCTTGTTTTGGGAAAGTTGAAAGATTCTAATACACATATAATATATGAAGATTCTGATCTGAAAGATAAACTAGGATTCACGTGTGATACTGCAGAATCTGATTTCGAATATAGCGATTCAGACCTAAAAGAAAACAATGACAGCAGAGCACTAACTGATTGCGTGAGAATGTATATCGAAGTGGATCATGACATCTATCAGGATAAAGGAAGCAATGTGACTACAGTCACTAACTTCACAACAGGATTATTTAATCAAATAGCTACAATGTATGCTAATGAGCAGATTAATATAGTCCTTTCGCCATTGACAATATGGACTGAGCCAAGTCCTTATAACTCTACATCTTCTAGTGGAATGTTAAATGCATTCCTTGCTAATACAGGGGCATTTGATGGAGATCTTGCACAATTAATATCATACAAAGCAAGTGGAGGAATAGCGTATGTAGATGGTCTATGTAGTGCGAATCCAGACTATAGTAAGAGTTTTAGTAGTATAAATTCAACATATCAAAATGTGCCTACTTACTCTTGGTCAGTTATGGTTATGACACACGAATTTGGTCATTTATTTGGTTCTCAGCATACACACGCATGTGCATGGAATGGAAATAACACAGCGATTGATGGATGTTATACTACAGAAGGTGGTTGTCCTGATCCAGGAAATCCATCAGGTGGTGGAACAGTTATGAGTTACTGTCATCTTACAAGTGTAGGGATAAACCTTAATCTGGGATTTGGACCACAACCTGGAAACCTTATACGTAACAGAGTGTCTAATGCTTCATGTACTCAAGCATGCGAAGACGGAGGCCCAACTTGTTTTGACGGTATTCAAAATGGAAACGAAACGGGTATAGATTGTGGAGGACCAGATTGTACTGCTTGCCCAGCAAACTGTACCGATACGGAAGCTGTTCTTACATTGATTTTAGATAATTACCCAGGCGAGACTACATGGACACTTTCGGACGCAGGAGGATCAATTCTTTATAGTGGTGGGCCATATAGTTCAGCGGGATCTACTGTGAATGAGACATTCTGTTTGGTCGATGGATGCTATGATTTTACAATAAATGATACTTATGGTGATGGTATTTGCTGTTCATATGGAGAGGGATCATATGATATATCAATAGCTGGTCAGTCAGTAGC
>CAXBGT010000033.1:0-33346 GCA_963975265.1 uncultured Saprospirales bacterium | reverse complement strand
TTAGAAAATATGCGAGAGAATTTTAAAATAGAGCTTACTTCTGAAAACCCCTAACCATACAATAGTAGAGAGCAAAAAGCTATCAGTCAGAAATGACACCTACCCCAAAAAGGTCACTGCAATCAGAAATGAACCACTATTATGCCTTTAACTTCCATCAATTCAAATAACCTCTAGAGTCCGATCTCTTCGCATAAAACCACAATACAGCTGAGAATAATACAATCATAGCTGGAAAAACTGGACTTTGATCCATTACTTCTAATGCTTTCGTTGCAAAAGAAGAATAACCCATTTGAATGATTACTGCTATCAATGAAACAAGTAAGGCAGGAACAGCCCATTTCTTTCTCATGATCAAGCCGACAGCCCCTATGAGGCCTCCAATAGTGGCAATTCCAAACACTAATTTCATCCAAGTGGGATTAGACAATATCATTTCTTTGTGTTCTGGTGACATTAATGCTACCATTGTATCCGTAAAAAATACTTGAAAGACAAAATTTGCAACTCCAACAAGATTCCATAACAGTGCAATGGCGCTCACTATCCAATAGGTGACAGGCAATTTAACTTGATTTATAGCCATGTATAATTATAGTTTAGTTGTGGCTGATCCGTGAATCCTCCGAAAGTTAATTAATGCTCGAATTTATGAAAAAGAACGATATAAACTATAGTAGATATTTTTTTAAATTCTCACTTCAACAGAAAAATTAAAGATAAATGGGAGTCCTGCTTGTCTGTGTAAATTGATCTCGGGTGCAGGAGTGCGATAGTCTAAGTAATATTCATTCTTAATGATATTCTTGCGGTTTAGAAGATTGACAAATTGCAGCTTAAAATCAATATATCTTTGTGATTTATTGCTAAAATCATATTTATATCCAACTCCGAAATCGATCTTAAAATAATTAGGCACTTGAAGATCAAGATAGTTATCATAAGTTAGATATTGAACGGTTTCCCCTTCCTTTTCATAAGAATCTATTGCTGTAGGGGTTGAGAAATATCTGCCGGACGCGTATACTACCTGTGACGATAAGGTCCAGTTCCCTTTCTTTACAGACTGATACATCGACAAACGATGAGGCTGGGTAAATGGACTGTTAAGTACTAGTGCTGATTGTTCAGTAATAATCTTGTCATTTACATAGTCATAGGTCCACATAAGAGAAAACCATTCATTTTGATATTGAGCACTTAATTCTAAACCATAGATGCTCAGTTCAGTAAATTCGTACAAGTCCTCTTCACTTGTAAAATCAAAGGCTGAAGTCCAAATATCGTTGCCATTCTTTTTATAACCATCTACTGTGAAACTCCAATCGCTTAACCGGTATTTAATACCTGCACTCATTTGTGTTGTCTGTACAATATGAATAAAATTATTGGATGTCACACCTTCATTTGATAGAAGCCAGAATCCGCTATCCGCTTGTAAATATGTATTAAATTTTCTCCGATTTAGATTCTGATGAAACTTACCGTAATGAGCATGCAGTGTAATGTTTTCATTAGCAAATATACTTGCATGGACTCTAGGTTCATAGATATTCCGACTGAATATCGCCAAATTATAACTCGATGCTCTAAGGCCGACCATCACTTCATACCATGGTTTTGTAAAGAGTTGCATATTTAGATATCCACTGTGCTCAGTTCCTTTGGCATCTTCTCTTGCAATGAACCATTGTTCCCACGGGCGTGATGAATTTGCATCATAAATCACATGCCAATCGTATTTATCATAACCAGCTATTATAGCATATTTAGACTTTTCCCAAGTTAGTTTTGCTCTTATATCTTCTTGGTTTACGCTATTCATTTGCGTAAGAAAATCTTCATCGGTCGATACTTTATCATTCGTGTTGAGGTACATATAGCTATAATCGCTATTCGAATAATTGATAGTAGTGCTCAATGAATTAGAAATGTTTTGATGCCACTCGAAGCTGACCCCCTTTGTATCAAGTGTAAAACTATCCAATGCAATCTCTGGCTTGTAGTCCTTTATCTGGTTATATGTAAATTGATTGCCAAACCCTATATAATTACCTCTAATATAGGATTCGTCACCCAGCTCAAACTGTGCAGATAGACTCACATCTTGAAACGAAAAATCTGGGATAAGGGTCACGTTTTCCGTTATCTCAAATAAGTTGTTGTAGTAATCAATATCTTGTATCCGTCCAAATTGAAATGAATTACTAAAATATTTATCATAGATGCTTGATTGGAATATTCCAGACAAAGATTTTCTGTATGCTCCCTTTAATTTGAATCTATTCGAAAAAAGAGAAGTCTCGACACCAACATTACCATATAAGCCATTAATATGTGCAAATATGCTAGCAGTGTCAATGCTACTAAGATCCGTTTTTAAGTTAATTGCTCCTGAGGCAGAGGCATCTTCATCCGCAGAAGCTCCATTGCGTGTGATATTGATCTGATCTACCATAAATGGATTTACAGAACTTACTCGTCCATAAAATAAACTGTTCTGAAACAATCGCATATTATTCCAATTGTAACTAACTTGATCTGGAGGTCCTCCTCTAATCTGCAGATCTTGAAGAGATTCGCTACTATTATAAACTCCAGGGATCATCTGTGCTTGTGAAAATGCATCCCTATCAGGAGCTGAAGGCAGAGCTATAGTTTCAGGGTCTATAATATCACCCGTCATTTTTGTTGTTGTTAGATTCCTATAGCTTTTGATCACAATATCATCCAATACATGCTCTTTAGATGTAAGTGAAATACTTCGAGATCTTCGTAGTTCTGAAATAGTCATCTCTCTAGAATCATATCCTAGGTATTGAATTTCTGCAATGTCACTTTCAGCGAAATGTCCTTTTAATACAAATACTCCATCAACATTCGTTACCTCTCCATAACTTATAGAAGAAATTCGAATAGTAGCGCCTATGATAGGCTCCTTGGATTTAATATCTAATAGTGTACATTCTATTTCTCCTAAACCAGGATCAATTTTTGGCAATTCTCTACTTCCTACAGCAAATACTCCCTCACTTATTTCAGTAATCGATCTTTGGAAAATTAATATTAACTCTGATTGAATTAATACTTTGCCCTTATCGATTGTACAAGTAAATCTGCGTTTCGGAAGTTTATCTGAGATGAAATTGAACTTCAAATCAGAATCAGCCTCGATAGTTCTTATAATTTGTATGGGCGTTTGATTGATAAATACATACTTATCAGATTGTATAGGCTGAGAAAACGAAAGAGAAAAAATGAACAGCAAAAAGACACTACTCAGACTTCGACACCACCACTTGGTTATTTTCAATCTTATATGTGTCTGAGGTAACTGCATTTAATATCTCTGTTACTTTTTGTAAATTATCAGTAGGCAACTCCCCGTTAAAACTAACTTTACTAGCATGTCCTACAAATTTTATTGGATAATACTTTTCTAAATCTTTATATACTGTAGAGAGTGCAATTCCTTCAAAAACGATGCTTTTAGATAACCATTTGGGTTCATTACTATTATCTATCTCTCCTATCCCCACCGATTCTCCTACTAAACTATACTTTTGACCGGCATTAAGGATCGCTCCCATACCATTAGAAGTTGATACATTCACCTTCCCTGAGAAACATTGAACCACAAGCACATCGTCGTCTAATTCCCATATGTCAAATGTAGTACCCAATACTGACACTATACTATTATCTGTTGCTACAGTAAAATCGCCCTTTACGCGTACATCAAAATAAGCACGTCCGTCAAGCCAAACTTTTCTATGGTCGACAAATCTTGATTCATTGAATGATAAAGAAGATCCGGGAGCTAATAATATTTCTGTTTCATCTTCCATCGCAAAAAGAAGAGGTTCGTATGTTCTGTTTTCTATGGTCTTATCGGGACCTAAGGATGAAATGTACCAGTAGCCTACAGCTAGTAAAAATAAAATCGTAATTATCCCGATAACATAATTTGATTTCGAATTAGATTTATTTCGAATCAGTTGCGGCTCTAATTTTTCCCATTCAGTCTTTACATTACTAGTTTCTAATTCCACATTTCTAGAATCAATAATAAAATGCTCTAAATCGGCTGTACTATAATGATTTCCTAGCTCTACCTGTTCGGCAGGAGTAAGGTCATTATTGGCCCACTTAATTAATAATTCATCTACTGCATTCATACTTGACTAACGGTTTTATGATCAGTTACCCTACTTTCTTCGTATAATATTATTTTCCACGAGGTGCTTTAAGGCTATTGACATTCTCTTTTCAACAGCTTTGACAGAAAGACCTAACGCAGCAGCTATCTCTTTATAACTCATATCATTAAAACGGCTCATTAAGAAAACTTCACGACTTCCCGTGGCCATAGATTCTATTGTAAATTCCAATTTAGCTTTAAAATCAGACATACGAAGTTGGTATTCAGGATCCATATTTTCATGAGTCACTTTCAGCTCAGACAGATATTTCTGTTTCGTTTTGTCTCTTCTTGCGCTATCTATGACTAGATTGTTTGAGACAGTAAAAAGATAAGATAATGCTTTATCTTCAGTTACCTTCTTGCAATTGTTCCATAGCCGTACAAATGCATCTTGCGCTATATCAGCTGACATTTCTATATCAAGCCCTTTACTTCTTAAGAATCGTTGCACCTTGGGCTGACAACGTTCGAATAGCTTCTTAAATATATCATCTCTGCAGATATTCATTCAGTACCAAGTTTTGTTTTTTTCTTTTCAAAAGTAATATTTCTAAAGAGATTTCGTACTACACTTTTCTAGAATGAAAAAGATATTAATGTTAATGCGTTGAGCTATTAAGCTGCCAAAGCGTCTTTGGTTTGATTTATAGGTTTCTGAAATTGAAGATTTACAAATTGCTTAAATGTTTTGGTAGTAACTTTATAAATTAATCTGGTGAAGAATCCATTTTTTGGGTCTACATCTTTAGCGTTTGCTCCACTTTACAGTATATTGCCAATACTTCGTGCATAATTAGCATATTTTAGACTAGTCGAATAATCTTTAATCAACTGAATTTCAGTAACATGTTCGAAATATCTTTATGGTTTTTAATGACTCAACGCTTTAATGTTAGTGAATATCTGAAATTCTGATTTCATAAAACCTTATCCCTTTTATACCATTGTGATTTAAACAAAAATCTTATGAAAACATTGAATATTCTAATTCTAACATTATTTACCACATTATCAATAATTGCGCAAAGTGATCACTATAACATCCAGAAAGGATATGTAGCAAAAGGATTTGATGTAGTCTCCTATTTTGATAATAAAGCAGAAAAGGGTGATAAAAAATATACTGTCGAATATGAAGATGTGAAGTTCAAATTTACTTCAAAAGAAAACTTAGATAAATTTAATTCAGATCCAGAATCATATATTCCACAATACGGTGGATATTGTGCGTATGCAATAGGGAAGAACAGTGATAAGGTAAAAATTAACCCAGAAACATACGAAATTAGGGATGGAAAACTCTATTTATTTTATCATACCATTTTTGCAAATACGTTAGATAAATGGTTAGAAGAAGGACCCGAAAATCTCAAAACTCAAGCGGATCAAAACTGGATGACAATCAAGAAAGATGATCAGTAGTTATCAGTATCTCTCTTAAATCAACATTATGGAGGATGCTCCAAAAAATCAATACGAAAAGGATAAATGACTGAGTTTTAATCATCGCTTGAAACATAAATTTACATTCTAGCTAAAAAGCAAAATAAAATGTCATATTAACAAATGTTGTTATGATATTTTATTTGTACATTGTAGAATAACTAACTAACTAACTAACTAACTAACTAACTTAAAAATTTTATCTATGGCTTTTTTAGAACCTCTAATTGGTGGCTTAGCAGCTTTCCTGTTAGGATTTGCGTGGTACACAGCATTATTTGGCAAAGCATGGCAAGCAGAAACAGGTATCTCAAAGGAGGATGCACAGTCAGGAATGGCACTAACCCATGGCCTATCATTCTTGATGATGTGCATTATTTCATTTGGAATTAACTATGTTATTAATATGCATACACCAGCGGAACAGACATTTGTTCATGGAGCTTTCCATGGAGTATTGGCCTCTGCTCTTTATTGCGTTCCAGCAGTAGCAATTAATTACCTATACCAGAAAAAATCATTAAAATTATTTGCGATTGATGCAGGGTTTGTACTTGCTTTTTGCGCACTTTCTGGCGGAGTAATGGCTGCATTAACCCTCGGGTAATAAATGCAAAAATTAACAAGTAGAAAATTAAACTAACTATCTACTACTATTTTATGGCGTTTCGTAAGGAGCGCCATTTTTATTTCTACTTTATTTATAATTGGCTAGTTTTAAACATGTAAAACTCAAACTAAATTCTAGCCCTAAACATACTTGCTGATTTTAATGCCATTTGTGATTCTATTTCTTCCTTACTCATACTGCTGAAATCTGCATCATCAAACCAATTGTCATATCTAGCTTCTATTATTATCGTCTTAGCTTTTCCTCTAAAAGATTCAAATGTAACTGGTATGGATACTTCTTGCAACTGGCTTTGCCCGAGTACATCATATATCACAGTATCTTTAAATTCCTCTCCTTTTGCAACTTGTACTCTTTGGAATACATAATCGCCTTCACTTTCTCTAAATAATGAATCTGCATCTGATGTAAGAGGATGACCAGAAACTGAACTGGTAAATCTGTTTGTATTTAATATCTCAGGCAAGCCAACTAAAAAAGAAAGGTTTTCTCCTTCTCCTTCGAAAATAACTGTGCCAAATTCATAGCTAAAACCATCTCTTCTGACTCTGATAACATCATCTTTTGTAAACGCTGTTCCTGCATCAACATTAAGTTCTATAGAATCCTGTACTTCATACACTATCTCTTCTGTTGTAAGCATTTCAAAATCAGAAAGAAAGTATGTAAATTTAATTATTGAGTATTCCTGACCTAGTTTATTAACTAAAGTATCTTCTAGGAATAATGTAGTGTCTCCATATTGGTGAAATATACTTAGTTTAACTTTAGGGTATATGCAGCAGTCTTCACACGCTCTGTCACCAGCAATACTATAATTAGTAGATTCAGGATCTAGGCATCCATCTACAGAAGTATAGCAAGAAATAGCAACTACAACTGTCAATGCGGAAAAGAAGAGAATACGTGACCAATTACTTACAATCATATACTAAAAACGATGAGAAGGCTTGAAATGCTACTTAGCCGATTTTTCTCTAATGATATCATCCATAATTCTTTTTACCGCTTTTTTAACTTGGACTGAGAAATCTTTGTCCATTATCCAAGCATAGTACTGACGATCATTTGCTATAATATCTCTGACTTTTTTACCTGAAAATTTTCCAAAATTAAAAACTATTTCACCTTCAGGATTATACTTCAATCTTTGGGTGACATCCACCATTCGCTTATCATGTGTAAAATCAGCAAGTGCTCCCATGTCGTTTTTAATAGGAGCAGGAGTGACAAAATCATCCCCATCAATATAGTCTACCCCATCATATCTTTCAAGTTGACCAACTAATACATCGACTGTAGCTTTCACATCTGCAAGTGCATCATGGGCATCTACAAGTTCTTTTCCACAGAAGTGCTTCAATGCAGCCTTGAGTGTTCTAGGTTCCATTTTATAGAAAATCTTTTGCACATCAATCGTACGTCGTTTTTCTATCTCTAGATCATAACCATATCTATGAAATTCTTCCATGAGCATCGGTATATCGAATCTATCAGAATTATATCCAGAAAGATCAGCGGTGCCGATAAATTTGAATAATTCAGCCGCCACATCCTTAAATGTAGGCTTATTTTTCAACTTATCCGGTGTGATACCATGCACATTCATCGCCTCTTCTGAGATAGGTATTCCTGGATTAATCAACATCTCTAATTCAATTGGATCTCCTCCATCTTTAGGATATTTAATGAAAGCTATTTGACATATCCTATCCCTCATCACATTCAGTCCAGTAGATTCGATATCAAAAAATACAAGGTCTCGATCAAGATTAAATTTCATTTCTATTAATTTTATAGCACAAAGCTATTTTTTTTACAAAGAATACTACTGAGAATGCAATACTAATTCCTCAAAACCATTGGCAAAATATTTTTCCAACTTTGAGTCTCCATCTGAATCATATATTAAGCATGCTTTAATGTTATTTTTTACCAAGAAAGTTTTGGCTTCCTCTAGGCTACTGACCATCAGTGCTGTAGCCAAAGCATCCGCTGTCATGCAATCCTCCGCGATTACGGATGCACTCAACAAATCTGACGTAGTTGAATATCCAGTTATTGGATCCATGATATGTGCTATTTTTCTACCCCCTTTTTCATAGAATTGACGATAACTACCGCTGGTCGCAATAGATTCTCCGCTGAGCTGTACTACCAATTCCATCTCCGTCAGCGATGACCCCTCCACAGGTTTATTAATTGCTAATCTCCATTTCTGTCCAGATTGACTCATTCCAGCCCCCCTTGCTTCACCACCAATGTCTACTAAATAGTTTGTCACACCTAATTTCTCAAAGTAACTTCCAATCACGTCTATTCCATAGCCCTTTGCTAGACTCGAAAAATCCAACTTTGCTTTCACATGCGATTTTGATACAAATTTTCCGTTTTCACTCTCTATAATTTCAAATTTAGAATTTGCTACAAGTTGTTGCAGTTCTTTTGACTTCGCAGAATCAATTTTACTGGAATTATCTCTCCAATAGGTCAAGAGAGGTAAAATTGCCGTATTAAGCTTTCCGTTCGTTAGAGTTTGTAATTCAGTAGCTTTATTTAATACAGGCTCAAAAAATGGATCATTCATTGGCAGCAAAATCCCTCCTTCACTATCATTCAATTGGCTAATAAAAGAAGAAGGAATATATGTGGACAATGAATTGTTAAAATCAACCAACAATCTCTCCACATCAGACTTTACTTTTTGAGGACTTTCGCCTTGAAAAGTTATAAGATAATAGGTTCCCATTGTCTCTCCTGAAAACTTGTGGTATTCAGAACTCCTACCACAAGAAATTGAAACAAAAACAAAAATCAAAAGAGCATATCTATTCATCATCCATACTTAAATTCTCGTTGACCCAATAAATGTTGTTACCTATCTAAAACACAAATTTGGCTTTTTTAAACCTCATTCTTACTTGAATCACTTAAAATTTTGTCTCTTAGAACAATATTACTGACACAAGGATCTTGAAAATCAACCTTCAGGGATAGCGATATGCGATACGCAAGGACTGACATGCAGTAAATGAAAATTCAGATCTAATTGTGTTTGAAATGACATTTTTCCATGCAATTTATTGTCTACCTTCGTGCGTTAATGAAACAGTTGTGAAGTATTACAACACTTAGTATATTGACTATTTAGAAATCATATCAAATGGAAACAAAGCATCAAGAGATACAAGATTATTATGGCAAAGAATTGGTAACATCGGAAGACTTAAAAACCAATGCATGTTGTACTCTTATACCTCCACCAAAACATATTAAATCGGTATTAGGACAAATTCATGATGAAGTACATGCCAAATACTATGGATGTGGATTAACTATTCCATATGAACTTATAGGTATGAAAATTCTAGATTTAGGCTCAGGAAGTGGTAGGGATTGCTATATAGCTTCTAAGTTAGTGGGTCAGGATGGTTTTGTGGTTGGTGTAGACATGACAGACGAACAACTTGATGTTGCCAACAAATATATTGATTATCACACTGAAGTTTTTGGATTTAAAGTTTCCAATGTAAAGTTTTTAAAAGGTAATATTGAAAAATTAGATGAGTTAAACCTTGAAGAGGGATCTTTTGATATCATAATTTCAAATTGCGTTATAAATCTAGCAAATGATAAATCTAAAGTTTTAAAAGATGCCTACCGACTGTTAAAACCAGGAGGAGAAATGTATTTCAGTGATGTCTATAGCGATAGAAGAGTGCCCCAATTATTGCAAGATGACCCAGTGTTATGGGGAGAGTGTTTGAGTGGAGCCATGTATTGGAATGACTTTCATAAGACGGCTAGAAATGCCGGCTTCACTGATCCAAGAACTGTAGAAAACAAAGTGATTACAGTAGAAAATGAGGCACTTCAAGAAAAAATTGGAGATATAAATTTTTACTCCGTTACATATCGGTTATTTAAAATAGAAGCTCTAGAAGAGGACTGTGAGGACTATGGCCAAGCTGTTGTATATAAAGGAACCATCGAAGGTAAATCAAATTCATTTGATCTTGACGATCACCACAACTTCCAAAAAGGAAAAATAGAATCTGTCTGTGGCAATACTTATATGATGCTTCAAAACACAAGATTCAAGAACCACTTCGATTTTTTTGGAGACTTCAGTACGCACTATGGAATTTTTGAAGGTTGCGGAGGAGCTATGCCGTTTAGTTTAAATGGAAGTGAAGAAAATGGGAGCTGTTGTTAAGTAAGAATTACCCATTTGTTATTTCATGTGTTTAACACATACTCCTATCTTATGTACGATGTCCTCGACATACTTTACATAATGCTGAGCGATAAGGATAGAAGTTTGGTATCGGGCAATTGTGGAGTTGTATAATCATTTTCGCTATGCCTCAAGAAGGAAGGATGTTTCGATAGTTCTAGCTTATAGGAAGGTGCTAGAACCTATTCGGTACTCGAAACTTTAGTTTCGTGCGTATTTATGTAAAGTCTTTGAACTAGTAGTATGACAGTAGTCTAAAAAGTAAAAGCCCAAGAACCATGCGGCTACAATGTTCTTCTAAGAATAGTAAACACTTATCTTCATTCGATAGTATTTTTTCTAAGAGTAGATGCAATTTTGGGCTAGAGATAATACAAGAAACAATCAAATCCCCAAACGACAACGCTACTTTGTGGCGTTTCCTGCTATCATCCTTGATAGAGACGTATAATTTCCACCATTATCTATAATCAAAAAGAGGGTAACACAATTAAGTATCACCCTCTCTTTTATTCTATGATATTGTGATTACTTAATCACAGATACTTTTTGTGTTGCTACTTTATCACCAGCAATTATTTTGAACGTGTAGTTACCAGCTGCAAGCTCAGATACATCGTATCCAACATTTTGCGTTCCAGCTACAGTACCAAGATTTCTCTTAGATACTAATTGCCCCATCATGTCAGTAACTTGGATAGTTACATCCGCTGCACTTCCTACATTGATTTTAATATTTGTGAAATCAGATGCTGGATTAGGGTATACAGATGCTAAGTTAGTATCATATATTTCTGTAGTTGCAGTACCCGGAGATAATAAACCATTTGCTATTGCATCATTTAATTTTGATGATATAGCGTTTACAACCTGTCCTGAAGAATTTGTAACTATAGCGATGATGTGCATGTTATCCATGTTCCAATCAGCATTCATATCGAAGTCTCCCATCTCAACGATGATAGATTCACCAGCACCAAAGTTACCAGTTACACCATTGATTCCGTCATATCCGCCAATAAGTGCTCTTCCTACGTGAGAATAAGGCCAAATTTGAGATGCTACGCTACTTCCGAAATACTCGAATCCTCCCATAGGTCCTTGTCCACCTCCTGAGTATGCGTTAATCTGTCCCCATTGAGCACCAGGCCCTTCTACTCCTGTTAAATTATCTTCTGTAAGAACTACAGAAACATTATAGTTAGCTGAAGAATTAGCATCCGCTAATCTAACTCTAACATTAGAACCTAGTGAACCTCCATTTGCTTCTGCCCCTACTTCCACGGTTACTTCTGGTGCATCCTTCATATCAGATATAGAAGGAGTAACAATATCTCCCGGATCTAGGATGTTAGTTCTATTATAAATTACTGAAGGGAATCCAGTAAAGTTTGGAAAGCTAGTGATTTCATTGTCATATGCAGATAATGTCATTGGGTCATTTCCACCGTTATGCACAGCTATAGCTACGAAATTATCTCCAAACCTTTTAGCCATTTCATCCATATATACAGTTCCTCTAGGACACCATGTACACCATGTACCCGTAGCTTCTTCTATTACTACAGCTTTATTTGGATGAGTTTCAACAGGTGCAAATGCAATAACAGCAAAGTTATCAGCTGTTTCTTCATCTTCCTCCATTTCTCCATTTACATTCGAAACTGATACACTAATGTCGAAGTTATCTTCACCAGTATTAACTTTTTCTTCCATAGTATATCTAATTCCTTCTCCTTTTTCAAGCGTAAATCCATCAAAGCCAGTAGTAGTTGATACTCCATCATTGATAACTGTTATATCAAATGATGTTACTGGCTCATAGCCATTATTTACGAATGCTCCTTCTACAGGGTAATCAATATTCTGTCCACAATTATCAAATTGAGTTCCTCCATTTACAGTCATTACATAACTTCTTCTTGTAGAATTGACTGGAATATCACTAATAGAGATATCATCAACTGCAACTCCGTAATTCCATGCTGCGCCATCAGTGTATTCGAATGCAAGTTTGACCATTTTACCAGCAAATTGATCAACGCTTAATAATTCGAAATCCCAAGCTACTGCAGAAAAATCTTTCACTTCTTCCCAATTTAAACCATCATCATAAGATGCAAATAATTTAACTGTTTCATCAGCTCCACCATAATCAGCGTTTAAGAAGTACATATTAACCTCCATAAATAAAGAACCTGTCACAGCTGTAAGGTCAATATTACCAGTATACATTGTTCCATCACCTACATGACCACTTCCTAGTCCGTCATCATTGAATGCCATGAAATTAGTAGCGTTTCCTGCAAATGAAAGATATGCAGATGAAAGTGAAGCTTCATCACCATGTACCCACTCGCCCTCGACACTCCAATCTGCTGGTAGTCCAGCTTCGAAGTCTTCAGAATAGTATGTAGTCTGCGCAAAAGCAGATCCTACAAATAAAAATGCCATTACAGCAGAAAGTAAAATTCTTTTCATAATATAATAAGTTTTTAAAAAAATAGATATAAGTTAATAATAAATACCAAATCCTATCTACAAAATAAAAATTGTCCATTCCCGCAACTGGAAAGTAAACATTTGGATAGAATAAATATTAATCGACATTGCGAAAATAGAAAAAATTACTCCACTGTTAGTATTGAGCAATCAAAATAAGTCCTTTGGAAGACTTAAAGTTTTTTTAGCGCTTGTAATCACTCTATGCTCTCCTACTGTGTCCTCTAGAATATATCTCATAAGTTACAAATAATATATCGAACCTTTCGGAACAAAATGATGGCATTCCTAATATAATTTGGTTCTATTGAAAAATACAAACAAAGCAGTTAAATGTCATTGTCCCAACCTTATCATTACTTGTATCTAGAGGGTCTCAATAAAATTGACCATATTTATTCCAATGTTAAGAATACTTCAAATAAGCAACCATTTTTAACTAGACAAAGTATCTAGGATTATGATGTGAAAAATAATTGAATGATCTTTATACAAAACTAGTCGATAATAAAAGTAAACAGATGAAACATACAGTAATTATAGGGAATGGCATAGCTGGCACTACATCTGCTAGATGGCTCAGAAAACTAAGTGATCAGAAAATAACAATGATTTCGTCTGAGACTGATCATTTTTTCTCAAGAACAGCCCTAATGTATGTTTACATGGGACATATGAGGTTCGAAGATACCAAGCCATATGAAGACTGGTTTTGGAAAAAAAATAGAATTGACCTTTTAAATGATCATGTAAACTCAATCGATTATGACAATAAATCTCTTGGCTTATCTTCAGGAGCAGAAGTAAAATATGACAATCTTATCCTAGCACTAGGATCAAAGTCAAATATGTTTGGATGGCCTGGTCAAGATCTTGAAGGTGTAGGTGGCTTATACAGCTTCCAAGACTTAGAAAACATGGAAAAGCATTCTCCTGGACTAGAGAGAGCGGTAATCTGTGGTGGTGGACTAATCGGAATAGAAATGGCAGAAATGTTTCACTCTAGAGATATACCTGTCACAATGCTAGTTAGAGAGAGTAGTTATTGGAATAATGTGCTCCCGCCAGAAGAATCACAGATGATTGGTGATCATATCAAGAAAAATCATATCGATCTCCGTTTGGGTGTAAATCTTGGCGAAATAAAAGATGACGGAACTGGTAAAGCAAAATCAGTAATCATAAAAGAAACTGGAGAAGAAATAAAATGTGGCTATGTTGGGCTAACAGCTGGAGTAAGCCCAAATGTAGGATGGCTAAAAGAATCTGGACTAGATATCGAACGGGGAATCATGGTAGATGGTCACCTAGCCACCAATATGCCAGATGTATATGCAATAGGTGATTGTGCACAATTAAGAGAACCAAAACCTGGGAGAAGAAATATTGAAGCCATATGGTATACTGGTCGAATGATGGGTGAAACAGTAGCATATAATATCACTGGCAAAACAGTAGACTACGACCCAGGAATCTGGTTCAACAGTGCAAAGTTTATAGATATTGAATACCAAGTATATGGAGATATGCCTGCGGAGCATGATGAGGTTACTGAGTCCTTATTCTGGAAACATGCAGATAATGAGAAAAGTGTGAGAATCAACTATGACAAGACTAATGGAACAATCAAAGGGTTCAACCTATTTGGCATTAGATACAGACATGAAGTGTGCGAAAAATGGATAAAAGACAAAACACATGTAGAGGATGTGTTGCAGCATCTTGGAATGGCCAATTTCGATCCTGAATTCTATAAACAATATGAATCAGATGTTATAGATCTCTATAATGAGAGGTCAGGAAAAAACCTATCCGTAAAAACAAAACGCGGGCTTTCAAAAGTCTTAGCATATTTGAAATCATAAGTGATAACTACCACTTGACCATTACCACTATCTGATTCAACAAGTAAAAAAAATAAAATGAAGTCAATTCAAAATATAGGTATTATACTATTTACGGTAGCTCTACTCATATTTACAGCTATGTTAGGCTTAGGTAAACAGGAGATAGACACAACAAAAATCCCTGGAAAAAATGAGTATCATAAAGAGGCCCTTTCCAACGCAATATCCGAATTAGAATTAAAAGGTCAGGAATTTGATAATATCACTTTTGTATCAAAAGTAAAAGCAGCGGTATCAAAAGCTAATCAGCACCAAGAAAATAAATTCTCGGAAGAAGGTCTCCCAACTGGTGTAGAGGAATGGGATTTTAGGTTTGGTGGTTCAGCATCTGGTTATGTCTCTAAATTAACAAGTAATTCTATAGTTACAGGA
This sequence comes from uncultured Saprospirales bacterium, assembly GCA_963975265.1. Lineage (GTDB taxonomy): Bacteria > Bacteroidota > Bacteroidia > Chitinophagales > Saprospiraceae > CAJXUU01. Next base: position 18,047 of record CAXBGT010000033.1, on the reverse strand, counting down.
CCTATTTCTAATAATCCTTGGCTATGGTTGGCTTTAACCTTCGGGCTCGCAATCCTAGGTGGTCTGCTATACATTGTACCATTATTTTTTCAACAACCGGGAATCAAAAACAATGGTATCTATCATGATCCTTTAACAAGAGGGCTTAAATTAACACCTCGATCAATATTCCTTGGACTGACTATCATTGGTTTGCTAGTTTATGGATTCTTTTATATAGGCAGCCTATTTTGGCCTTTAGTAACCCTTTTGGTAGGGCTAATTATTACTTATCTAGTATTTTACAAACAAAATTCCAAAGAAAACAATCCTCCCAAAAGTGCTTCACCTATAAATACTGCATGGTTGGGAATTATCGCAGGTACTTACTTTATAGCTTTTTATATAACATTGTATTGGGCATCTGAATATTTAGTGAGTTGGACTACCATGTTGAATCCGCTAAGCAATATGCTCAACGGAGGCAATGCGAGTCAGTGGTTTTTATACGGATTGATGTACACTGTAATTGTCATAGTGATGGGTGTTCGTATGCTTTCAAAATATCAACATAATAAGTATCAAAAAGTACGTACCTACTCTGTTATGTTTTTTCAGACTGGCTTTGCTTTTCTAATTCCTGAAATATTATCAAAACTAGGTCAACCATCAGCTGACCTCAAGAATATGTGGCCTTTAGATTATTCTTTCTTTTTCGATTACAGACTTGACAATCTGTTAGAAGGTGGCAATCTAGGAATATTCATGCTTGTTTGGGGCATTGCACTTTTTGCTATCGGTGTACCCCTATTTACTTTTTTCTATGGCAAGAGATGGTATTGTAGCTGGGTTTGTGGCTGTGGTGGACTCGCCGAAACTATGGGTGATCCATTTAGGCAACTGTCTGACAAGAGCCTCAGAGCATGGAAGTATGAACGATTCATTATTCATGGAGTACTCGTTTTTGCAGTAGTGATGACAATTTTAGTGTTGTACACCTATTTCACAGGAAATTATACCGTGCTAGGTATGAATACGGATGCAGTAAAATCTTGGTATGGCTTTCTCATTGGTGCTGGTTTTGCTGGTGTAGTAGGAACAGGTTTCTACCCACTGATGGGAAACAGAACGTGGTGTAGATTTGGATGTCCACTTGCGGGGTATTTAGGATTGATACAGAGATTCCGATCGAAATTCAGAATAACAACTAACGGAGGTCAGTGTATCTCCTGTGGTAATTGTTCTACTTATTGTGAAATGGGTATAGATGTAAGATCTTACGCTCAAAAAGGTCAGGACATCGTAAGATCGAGCTGTGTAGGTTGTGGTGTTTGTGCCGCAGTATGTCCAAGAGGTGTATTAAGGTTGGAGAATGGTCCAAACACTGACAGTAGCCGAACATCTGAATTAAGGACCATACATATCAGTGAGGGAGAGATTAAGATTCTTTAAGTTGGAGCAAAATCATAAAGTGATTTAGGAACACAATGTTATTTGCTAAGCAACGAGCGATTCATTTTAACCTAAGTTGCTAAATCACTAAATATCTAAATGACAAAATAGTTTGTTTTGAATGCAGCACTGAAAAAAGTAGTCAGAATCAGAATCAATGGAAAGGTGCAAGGTGTAGCTTTTAGATACTATACAAAAATCAAAGCTGATAAACTTGATCTAAAAGGTACAGTACAGAATGTAGAAGATGGTTCTGTACTTGTATATGCCTATGGCTCTGACATCCAAGTCAAGGAACTATGTGCTTGGTGTAAAGCTGGAGGACCTCCTTCAGCAATAGTGAAAAAAGTAATAGTCGATGAATTGAACAGTATTCCTTCAAATCAGTATTCTGAATTTTCAATAATCAGATGATTTATTCATAGTTTTATGGCAAATAATAATCTATGTTTTTCCCAATAGGAGATACACAAGTGCAAGGAGGATATAAAGCCTATGTCTCATACACATTTTTAGCGTTCAATATTTTGATCTTTTTATATGAATTTTCATTAGGAGCAGGCATCAATCAGTTTATTACCACATACGGAACTATCCCGGCTGAGATATCTTCCGGTCAGGACTATTTTACACTGCTTACAAGTATGTTTTTACATGGAGGATGGATGCACCTGATAGGTAATATGCTGTTTCTTTGGGTTTTTGGAGATAATATAGAAGCTACAATCGGTTCAGTAAAATTTTTCTTTTTCTACATATTTGGCGGTCTAACTGCAAGTGCTGCACATATACTGCTTGATATGAATAGCACCATACCGTCCGTAGGAGCAAGTGGAGCAATTGCAGCTGTTCTAGGTGCCTACTTAATTATGTTCCCAAAATCAAAAGTAAAAATATTAGTACTGATTATATTCAGAAATTTCCAGGTACCAGCATTGGCTTTCTTGGGACTGTGGTTTTTACAACAATTAATTTCTGGAGTTGGAGAAATAGGGAAAAACTCAGATACTGGGGGTGTGGCTTGGTGGGCTCACATCGGAGGTTTTGTATTTGGTATCGCGTTTGGATTTTTATTCAAAGGAATGATTAGATCGGACAATCGTAACCAAATTCCCAGTCCAAAAGATTATGTTTGAGCTGTTTAGTAGCTAACCGATTACGAATTAAACTTTCTAAAGTAAAATGATAAAAAAAGTACAGCAATATGAGGCTTCAGATGCCGATATCATCACCGCATATAAAGCGGGGACTGATGATCTATCTGAGCTGTACAATAGATATGCAAACCTAGTGCTGGGGTCATGTATGAAGTATTTCAAGAACAAGCCTGATGCCGATGATGCTGTAAGTGAGATATTTTCTCTGATCAGCAAAAAGCTAAAAACACATGAAGTAGAATCATTTAAATCATGGTTATATACTGTGACAAGGAACTACTGCATAGAAGTTCTAAGAAAAAATAATAGACAACGCGACAAAATAAGTACTGCAGAAAGTATGTATTCTGATACAATTTTCCATCCTGATGAAGTAGAAGATGAAGTATTGATAGCCAAACTAAGTAAATGTATTGATGCACTTCCCGACAAACAGAAAATGGTTATAGATTTGTTTTATTTTAAGAAGATAAATTATAAAGATATTTCGGTTAAAATGGACATATCGTGGGACAAAGTGCGATCGTTCATGCAAAATGGAAGGAGAAACTTAAAAAACTGTGTTGAAAAATGACTTTTTCTAGTTTATTGTTGTTAACACTGAAAGCTTGTGAAAGGACATTTTCTATAAATGAAGTTGAAGATATGTGGAGTTAATTTGAAAATTGATTAATTTAGAGATTGGAGTCAAATCTTCAATAAAAGTTAAAAATGATTGTAAAATCTGAAAAATATTGGGCAGACTTATTAGAACAGTATAAACTGGGAAGTATTTCTAAAAAAGATAGATTCGAGCTTGAAAAAAGAGCTTTAGATGATCCATTTCTATTTGATGCATTGGAAGGGTTTTCAATTGGAGAAAAGGTGTCTTCTACCGAGAAAAAAGTTAATGCTAAACTATTTACTCTTCCGAGAATGGCAGCTGCAGCTTCTTTAATTTTCTTAGTGGCAATGATATTTTTGTTAAAAAGTGATGGTGCTCAAAATGTTGGAAATGATCAAACTATCGCAATGGTAATGGATTCTGAAGAAACTCAATCTGAACTAGAAGAAGAAATATCTATTGATGATAAAGAGCTTAATTCATTTGATGGTAATGAAGAAAACATTGATAATGTTGTTGAAGAACTGACAACGACTTCCACAACCATAGAAAAAACTAACTCTCCCATTAAAAGGAGTAAGCAAATTAACAAAAAGCAACCTGCCGATGATAAGCTTGATAATGTGAATAAAACAAAACAAGATCAGGTCTCTGTCATTAATGAAAACGTTACATCTAATAGTAATAACACTGAATCAACACCAAATCAATCAAGTGAAGCTAATTCGATAACAGAGCCAGATGATGTTACTTCAGCATCTGTGGAATCAGATGAAGAAGAAGTTGCAAATCAAGTTGAAAAGTTTGACACGAATAATAACATAATAATAGATCTAGACAGTAGGGAATCAGAAGACATTGCTGGCACTGATGGCAATTCATTTATTCCAAGTAAAAGCAAAATGGTCAAGAAGGAAGATCCTCCTTCTACTTTCTATATTGTAGAGCCAGCAATAGGCAAAAAAGATTTTGATGAATTTGTCAAAGAGAGTATTAATAATAGAGGATTAAGACAGGAATCTCCACATGAAGTCACCGTCGAATTTAACATTGATAAAGATGGTGCATTATCAAATTTCCTACACATCTATAATGGTTGTTCTGAGTGCGGGGGATATGCAATATACTTATTGAGTTCGTCTGGATTATGGAAAACAGTTCCTATAGGACAAGCAGGAAGAGCAAGATATACATTGGAGTTTTAATTAAAAAAAGCAATTGGCACCATTTCTTGTAAAGCCATCATTGTAATATCCTTTCTTTTATTATTGAAACCCTGATATTGCTTCCCTTCTTTCGGTTCTATATTTGTCGCATAAAAGAAAGTATTTTTTTTCGTTTCCAGGAATCCTACAAACCAGCCATTATAGTGATTATTTTCATTAGACAGACCCGTTTTTCCTGAAAGTGTATATTCATCATTTTGATCGATAACCAATAATTTTCTTATGATTTTTTCAGTTCTTTCAGTAATGGGAAGTTTTGAAAGAAACAACCTTCTCAAAAAAGAGATTTGTTGAAATTGACTAATTCTGGAATCACCAAACAACCAGAAATTATCAATTGTGTTGTGATCAACGACTATTTGTCCATAATCTATCTTTTGTATGTAATCGTTCATTCTTTGGACTCCAATACCTCGTGCAAGCTCCTGATAACACGGTACACATGACAAATGAAAAGCTTCATTCAATGTTAAGTCTTTTTCCCATGTTGGGCTCCATCTATCTTCACCGTTCCACCTAAATATTGTAGAATCACTTTCTATAATTCCTGTTTCTATGCCTATTATCGAATTAGGAATCTTGAAGGTAGATGCAGGCAAGTTTCCTCTTTTCGCCCATTCAAAATCATTAGAATAGTATATGTCATTTTGCAAGTCGTATACTAGAATAGAACCCACAACATCAAATGAATCTATTATGGATTGGAAATCGGAATTATAGACTTCGTTACTATGATTAATTACGACTTCTGGAGTAGAAATCGGTTTTTGTTTTCCTGAACAGGATAAAAAGAATACCAAATATAGGATTAGAAGAAATCTCATTACATTAATTGTAGTCTATATTATATTCACAAATTACGTCATTATAACACTGGCTTCTATCTCAACCATAAGTTCAGGATCGATAAGTGCTGACACTTCCACCATCGTAGTTGCTGGTCTTATCTCAGAGAATAATTCTCCATGTGCTTTCGCAACAGTTTCCCATTGACTTATATCTGTAACGTACATCTTAGTTCTAATTACATCTTTGACCTCTCCACCAAGTCCCTCTATTGCTTTTTTAATGATCTTTAATATGGTTTGGGTCTGTAGATAAATATCCCCTTTGCCTACTACTTTGCCACCAACGATCGATGTTGTGCCAGCTACTTCAATCCTATCTCCTACTTTTATGGCTCTAGAATATCCAGCAATTTCTTCCCATTCAGCACCTGAACTGTACAATTCTCTTTTCTTGGACATCAGTTATAGTCCATTTAGAATTGATTCTAAAGATATCAACAACTTACTATTATCAGCAAATGCTTCTACGGGTAATGCAGCTTTAATAATTCCAAATTCATCTATGATGAACATTCTAGGATTGCCCATGTCAGCTCCGTATGCCATTTGTCCAAATATTTCACCATTAGGAATCACATCAATTTCCATAGGGTTTTGCCGCAGATATTCAAGGACTCTAGCTTTTGGTTCTTTCGCAAAACTTATTATTTTTAGATTATCATTTCGTTGTTGCAACAGCGTCATAGCTCCTACCTGCTCTAACGCTACAGCATTGTCAGTAGACCAAAACCATAAAATCACATTCTTCCCTTTGTAGTCAGGAAGATAATGTTCCTTCCCATTTACATCATTTGCTAAGAACTGTTCAGCAATATGCCCTTCGAATGATTTTATCAACGCTTGTGCTGGTGGGGTAAATTTTTCAAACTCTACTAAAAAGTGACCGTCAGTACTTGCTTGAGCAGCGACATCAAAGTGAAATAAAAATGCAATTATCAAGCTTAAAAATATGTATTTCATTATTTTATACATTAGTGAGTATTTAAATATAACAAAAAGTCTGCCAAGGAAGAATGAGTGAAATCAGCATTATTATCTCTTCCAGTTAAGATTCTTACTGTTTTCATTTTGAGTGCTTTTCCAAATTCTATATCACTTACTGAATCTCCAACCATGATCGATTTTCTAAAATCTATGTCTGGGAAATCACCTTTAGCCAAGAATCCCATACCCGGGTTCGGCTTCCGATTTGGGGAGTCTTCCCATGCTAGATCTGGACAATAGTAAATTTCATCAATACGCCCCCCACTCCATGCAATTGCTTCTATCATTTTATCGTGGATGTTGGCTATATCTTCATGTGTCATTAATTCTTTACCAATCCCTTGTTGATTCGTCACGACGATTATCCTCCCAAACATCGAAGAAAGTACGCCAATTGCTTCAGCAACGCCTGGCAATATTTCAAACTGATCTGGATTCATAACATATGTTCCATCTAGCTTTTTATTGATCACTCCATCTCTATCTAGAAATAAAGTCCACTCCCCTGTGATTTTCGGGTATTGCATATTTGACTGTTATGTAATTTTCAAGACTTATATAACGCAAAGTAGTTCCGAATACGTTCGACAATTCTTCAAAAAATAATATCGAAATATAATATGTAGCAAATATTGCAAACTGTTGTCAAAAAAGCAAGGCCAGTCTATTTAAAAGCTGGCCTTGATGTATTGTAAACTTTTTAGCTTAGTCTATTGAATAACAAATTTCTGAGTAGTCACGCCATTTTCAGATGAAAGCTTCAAAAAGTACATTCCTCTATTCAAAGTTTGAGAATCAATATTTATTTCATTATTACCTTCAGTAGCTTTCAATAATTGATTGTACACTGTTTTACCTGTTATATCAATTATCTGAAGACTCATCTTGACTCTTTCATTCAAATCAATATTAACATTTAAGTTATCTCCAGAGTTGATAGGATTAGGATTTATAAACAAAGATTCTATTTGAAGGATATCTTGGGTAGCCACAATATTCCCAGAACAATTACAATCTTTATCAATTCCATCATTCTCTGTATCAGGATTGCCATCATTACATGGTGCACCTATTTGGTTTGATCCGAAGCAGGCGTTCAGTAGATCTCCTTCCCACGGTAATTTGGGGTTGTTTAATAAATTATAATTAGCCCCAAATTGAGTAAGGTAGAATGTATCTTGAGCAAATAAAGTGTCTAACTCAGTGTCAAACATTTCCATGCATAGACCATCAATATTGACTACACAGCTCTCAAAGTTGTTATCATTCAAATATAAACCTTGCCCTCCTTCTTCTCTAATTAGTGAACTTCGAATAGATCCTGAAAAGTTATTATGAGACAAATTAAGTATTCCAGGTGCTCCATTAAACGCACTAGAAAGATCATCTGGAATTTCACCAGAAAGGTTATTATTATTCAACCTTAATACTCTAATATTGGTCAATCCCATAGGAATTTCTCCTTCCAACTGATTAAACCCAAGTGTCAGATTATCAAGCGACTGTATCTGTGGAATACTTCCCGTTATTGAATTACCCCAAGCACTTAATACAGTAAGGTTTTGAAAATTATCATATTCCACAGGTATTTCTCCAGTAATATTATTATCAGAAGCAAATATTACTTCCAAAGTTGAGATATTTGATAGTTCCTTAGGAAACGCACCTTCTAGTTGATTGTGAGAACAAGATAAAAGTACTAAACTTTCAGAGTTACCTAATTCAGCTGGAATCTCACCTTCTAGTTTATTGTTAGAACAAAAGACAAAACTAAGGTTTTCCAAATTACCAAATTCCCCAGGAATTTCACCAGTAATCTCATTCTGATTTATGAAGAACATTTCCAACTTTGGAAAACTTCCAACTTCAGAAGGGATCTCTCCACTAACTTTATTTCCCACAATATTTACATTTCTTAATTCTGGAAGATTGCCAATTTTGCTTAAGGCATCTCCGCTAATGATGTTGTTAGACAAATCAAGTTTTTCTAGACTAGAAAGATTACTCATTTCATTAGGTAATTCTCCAACTAAATTATTATGGTATTCACCAATTGCAGATAATTCAGAACTAAATCCCATATTAATTTCAGCTACACAACAAGCATCATTCAATGTCACCCCATACCAGTTTCTTACTGGAGCTGTTAGATCCCAAGGGATATACCATTCTGCACCATTAGTCGAATTATAAAGTGCAACAAGTGCAAGTGAATCTGTCTCTGAGCAGATCGCACATCCTGGTGATGGTGCTAATAACTCTTCCCATAACTGTCCATCCTGTCTCACTAATTCAACAACAGCTCCTTCGCCATAGTCATTGGTCCATTGAAAGTAAAGCTTGGTCCCTTCCATAACTACATCAGAAATAGAATAAACCTCCCCCCACTGGCTAGCACCTGAAAATTTAATCTCCCCCTGTTCAGTTACTTCAAAGTATAAAGTTGGAAAATAAGCATCAGAATTAGGCATTGAGCCTTGAGTGTCACTACCATAACAAGGATAATATGCTCCAAAAGATTGGTCATTAAATCTATCTCCATTATCACATATAGAAATTCTGTTGTTAATTCAAATTCTACTGTACCTTCATATACTGTTCCTCCACAACCATCCCAGCCAGCAATTATACCTTGTTCTTTGTTGATCGTCACAGCATCACAAATACCAGAAATATCACTTACAGAAGACTTTTTTTTATTTTGTTGCAAATATTGTTCTAAAACTTCGGCCTCGTAATTAAGATTCTGGGCAGAAACTATGCCTACAAAAAATAAGCAAAATATTATATAATATTTTTTTTTCATGTTAATTGATTTTATGATTGAATACATAATAATACAATCAGTTCTTGTATTCACAGAAACTTACACCGCTAGTTTAATTAACTGTAAGGTAAACATATATCAAAAAAAAGCCAACTTAATTAAAAGTTGGCCTTATTTGGTACATAGTATTTTTTATACTTTTTCTATTGAATAGCTATTTTTTTAGTCGTTACTCCATTTTCAGAAGAAAGCTTCACGAAATACATTCCACTGTTCAAAGATTGTGAATCAATATTAATTTCGTTATTACCCACAGCTGCATTTACTGATTGATTGTGAACTGTTTTACCAGTGATATCAATTATTTGAAGATTCATATCAACGCTTTGATTTAAATCCACGTTAACTAAAATATTTTCTCCTAAGCTGACAGGATTCGGATTTATTGATATCGATTCTATTTGGGATATTTCTTGAGTAGAAACAATACTAAGTAATTGTTCCCAATATTGGCTATCTTGTCTAACCAGTTGTACCATTGCGCCTTCACCATAATCATTTGTCCATTGAAAATTAAGTGTATCCTCTGCCATAATTACGTCTGCAACTGAAAATACTTCACCCCACTGACTAGTTCCAGTATAACCAAGAACTCCATTTTCACCTACTTGAAAAAATAATGTAGGGTTTGAAGCATCTGTATTAGGGAATGAAGTTTGATCATCCGAGCCGTAGCAAGCGTAAAATGCTCCAAATGACATATCGTTAAACTGAGCAGTCACAGTGGATGCCATTGTAAAAACGTTATATAAATTTGGATCATCTGAAGTTGCTTCAAATTCTACTGTTCCTTCGTAGACTTGTCCAGCACAATCATCCCAGCCAATGCCGGCTTCTTGTGAGGTAGACGTCGTTGTGGCATCACAAACACCTGAGATGTCCCCGACTACTAAAAATTGCGACTGTGCTGAAACTATACCTGAGAATAATAAACACAGGATAAAAATTGTAAAGTTCTTCATGAAAAAAAATTTGTCAATAAATTAATATCGTAATTATACAATCTAATCTTGACATATCATAAAATCAAAATTCTTAGCTCAGAAATATATATCAACTGCTTATTAATTCCCCGCTCCTTCATCCATTTTCTTCTTTATCATAATTGTAGTGTCTAATCCACTTGTAACCTCGATCAAAACACCATCTGACAATCCCGTTGATATTTCCTTTTCTTCGTATTCTTGGTCCCCAATCTCAACTTCTACATAAGCTTTGTCATCTTTGAAAACAATATCTCTTTCGTTGATCGTAATGACTTGTTCTCGTTTTTCTAAAATAATATCGGCATTTGCACTATAACCGGCTCTTAGGAATGTATTTGAGTTTTCATTTTTGATGTCCGCCTTGATTTTGAAATTAACTGTCCCCTCTTCTACTGTACCTTTTGGTGAGATAAATTCTAAAACCCCAGCAAACTCTTCTCCATCTATAGCTCCGACTTTAAGAACTAATGGCATCCCAATTTTTAGTTTCCCAACCTCTGACTCGTCAATATTCCCTTCAAAAATCAGTGACCCCATATCTGCAACAATAGCAATATTAGTCCCTTCATTGAAATTGTTTCTTTCGATGACACTACTCCCTTCTTCCACGGGAACATCTAGGACCATACCGTCCATTGTTGATGTCACCACATTAGACACTTGTCTTGAATTAGAAGTTTTTCCTTCTCTTAAAAGCTGAAGATTATTATTAGCAGCCTCTAGCTCTTGCTTTCTAAGCTCCACATCTATCTCGGAAGAAGCAAGATTGTTTTTAGAGCTGATTTTTACATTATCAAGTGTGTTCTTCTTTAATTCCGCATCTAATTCAAATCTTTGTAAGTCTTGATCAGAAATCACGCCTTGTTCGTGTAGACTTTTTTGTCTAACCAGTTCTTTTGATGCAAGATTGAAGTTAGCATCGGCTTGCTGCACATCTAGTTTTAGACTGTTCACGCTACGTTGTCTTTCTACTTCACGGAGTGCATCTGTGTATCGTATTTTTGCTAATTCAAGATTTGATTTCGCACTATTAATATTGACCTCACTTGGAATCAACTTTATCAATGCAAGTTTCTGACCTTTAGTCACGATCTCACCTGCTTCTACATATAATTTCTCAATGACACCTGACACCTGAGGCTTTATATTCACTTCCTTCCTAGGTTTAATACTCCCACTTGCCACTGCTTTTTTGACGATATCATCTATCTTCGGTTTAACTGATTCATAGACTACTGGATCTTTTTTATTCTGAACCATGAAATAATACACCAATCCAACAGACGCAAGTCCGATGATTACTAAACTCACAATAAGACATCCTTTTTTCATCTCTTTTTCTTTTCGTTTCTAATATTCGACCTCACAACATTCGACATGTCAACAATTCAATAAATCAACAACACAGTGTCATTCATCCTTCAAGGCCTCCACGGGATTTACCCTTGCTGCTTGCATTGCAGGAATCAATCCTGCTATCGTTCCAGAAACCACTAAAAACACTAACGCACTGACCGCAATAGTCAAATTGACCTGTGGATTATAAAAATTTTCATTCTCCACCCCATTTGCGACCAGCAAATAATTCAGTCCAACGATTAGGAAAGTACCAAACATAAGTCCTAAATAACCAGCAATAGAAGTAATGAAAATTGATTCTGTCAATATCATACTGATAATAGAATTAGGTGTAGCACCCATGGCTTTTCTAATTCCGATTTCTTTTGTTCTTTCTTTCACGGTAATCAACATGATGTTACTCACACCCACTATACCCGCGATCAATGTTCCTATACCAACAAACCATAATAACCCTTTAATACCTAGAAATAGGTTTTGGACATTTTTGAAGTCTTGTTCCCGATTGAAACCTCCAATGGCCTGATCATCATTTGGAGATGCCATCTTTCTCTCAGCAAGTAATGCTCTTACTTTAGGCTCAATAGAAGAAACAGCCACTCCTGGTTTTGCCTCCACAATCAATTGGCCAATTCTATTATTTTCAACTCCAAATGCTTTATACAATGTAGTAATAGGCACCAATAAAGATTCCATATCCTCTATGTCCCATTCCTTAGCATTGGGTTTAGCAAATACTCCTACAATTTGAAAATCTATGCCATTTGCGATCACATGCTTTCCTACCGCAAGTGAATCTCCGAAAAGTTCTTTTTTAGCTGTTCTCCCGAGGACCGTTACCTTTCGCCCAGATTCCATATCAAGCTTATTGATAAATCGCCCCTCATCTAAGATATAACCTTCTACGTGTTTGGTAAGAGGATAAACTCCATCAATTTCATAACTTCCTTTTTGTGTTCCATACACTACGTTTCTATCTCCGACACTATATCTTGCCGCAACACCTTTCACGCCTGGCACATTAGCTTCCACTGCTTCTGCATCATCAAGATATAACTTAATCCTACGACCAGGTGCTAATCCTTTATACGGCACACTTGTCCTCCATGACCATACCACCATGGTGTTTTTTGCCCTAGAACCAAAATTTCTAAATACGCCTGTTTCTAAACCATTGCCCATGCCCAATAAAAATACCAACATAAATATGCCCCAGAAGACACCAAGTGCCGTCAAAAAACTCCTCAGTTTATTTTTTCTGATTGTCGAAAATATCTCTTGCCATGTATCTCTATCTAGCATATCAATCAGATTTTATTGCGGTGACTGGATTAATGTTGGCAGCTTTGAGCGCTGGAATTAGACCCGCTAACGCTCCAGAAATAACGAGAATTAAGGTTGCTGTAATCACAACACCTATATCTACACTCGGATGGCGAAAATACTCTGCCTCAGAACCTGACAAAGCATAGATAATTCCAACTCCACATATCATACCTATATAACCTGCTACGCCCGTGATAAGAATCGACTCTTGCAATATCATAGCGATAATAGAGCCTGGTGTAGCTCCGATTGCTTTACGAATACCTATCTCCTTTGTTCTATCCTTCACTATGATAAGCATAATATTACTCACACTGATCACACCTGCCATGATAGAAAAGAACCCAATAATCCATGTTAGAATTGTAAATGCACTAAAAAGACTCGAAAACTCTTGAAAACTTTCAGCTCGATTAAACATTCGTAATGCTCTTCTATCCGTTGGATCAAATTGTTTTCTTTGCGCAAAGGCAATTCTAATTTCATCTTCTAGACTTCGCATTCCATCTATAGATAAATCTCCACCAGCAACCATCAGTTGGTGGATCTCTTGTCCATTCGAATAGATTCTTTGTGCAGTAGATATTGGCAAGTAGCATATTTTTTCTTCATCTTCACCACCCGAATCTGAGAATACTCCTATAATTTTGTAAAAAACACCACCAAGGTTGACCTCATTCCCAATCGCTGGATCATCACCCATAAGTTGCTCCTTGGCTACTCTGCCTAAGACGATCACTTTTCTGGCTTGACTTATGTCTTCTTCGTTAATGTACCGACCTTCCTCAATCTTGGTATTCTCTAATATTTTGTGCCCTGGGTGAACGCCTCTTGTACTAAACGCTAGTGCTTCTTTCTTATATTTAAACATGAGTGAGCTTCCCAAATAGAATCGACCCGTGAGATCTTCAATTTCAGAAAAATTATCTTTTAAAAACTCAAAATCACTATTGTCAAATTGGATTCTACGTCCTTTGTTTAGACCAGCGAAATCCTTGGACGTTTCCCCTCTCCATATAAAGATGCTGTTGATCGCATCATCCCGAAAACTATGGGTAAAGCTACCTACCAATCCATCTATGGCGCCTAACATGAGGACCAATGTAAATATGCCCCATCCCACTCCGAAAGCGGTAAGTGCTGTCCTCAACTTGTGCCTTCTAATGGACCCAAATATTTCTTGCCACTTATCAATGTCTATCATAGTAGATATTTGATTCTATGATTCCATCTTTGAGTTTGATACACCTGTCTGTTTGCTCAGCGATTTCATTTTCATGGGTTACGATTACAATAGTTTTTCCTTCTTTGTTCACCCTACGGAAAATGTCCATCACTTCATTAGTGGTCTGACTGTCTAGTGCACCAGTAGGTTCATCCGCTAATATGAGTTTTGGGTTTGAGATCAATGCACGGGCGATTGCCACTCTTTGTTGTTGTCCACCAGATAGCTGATTCGGATAATGATCTGCCCACTCGAGCAATCCAACTTGATGTAGATATTCTAGTGCTTTTTCTTGCCTCAGTTTCCGATCTACTTTTTGATAATAAAGAGGCAGCGCAACGTTCTCTTTTGCTGTTTTGAAAGCCAATAAGTTAAAAGATTGAAAAACAAATCCTAGTAAATTATTTCGATAATTGGCTGCATTTGTTTGGCTTAGTTTTTTGATAAGTTTGCCATCCAAAAAGTACTCCCCCTCATCATATTCATCGAGGATTCCGAGGATATTTAGCAAAGTAGACTTACCTGATCCAGATGAGCCCATAATAGAAACAAACTCCCCTTCTTTGATCTCAAGATCAAGACCTTTGAGGACATGCAGAGAATTGTACTCGGTTTTATAAGATTTATGGAGCTTGTTTATTTTTAGCATAGTGGCATCTTCTATAAATACATCGATGAAGATAGCCAAGCTTGTAGTCAGATTTTACAAAAATAGATGACTTGCGGATTTTCGTCGATCAATAGGGAATAAAGATGTATGAATAAAGGGGAAGGTTGCATGGAGTATTTATAATTTAGGTCAATTCAGATTTTTTAACTTGTTCAATATAAATTTGTCATATCTAAATAATAACAGTTTAATGCATGTACATATTAAAAATAATAGTTATATTAAATCATATGTAGCCAAAATTACAATATTGTAGAATACTGGGATAATAATCAAGTACAATTACTAGATACACTTATGGATAGTGACACCTGCAGCGGTACTGATTATTATGAATTTCACTTCGACCAAGGCAGCCCTTCAGGCTATGATGGAGACCTTAGATTTAAATCAAAACCTTTTCCTGGCTTAGGCCAACAAGTAACTACTATCAAATATTACAACTGTTATTAGAATGTACACAAAACTTTCACTGATTTTTCTTCTTCTCCCTTTTTTTGCTAAAAGTCAATGTAGCCAATTGTACTTGTCTTTTAGCTCAAATAGCGAAATAGAAGAATTCATTGGTTTAAATCCTGAATGTAAGACCGTTCTATCCATGTCAATTTATGGGCCAGATATATCTGATCTGGCCTTGTTTTCCTTTTTTGATACTATCAAAAGTTTATCAATTTCAAATATTGGAATCATAAAAGATTTAGATTTCTTAGATACTGTAGAAGTTCCACAATCAATTTCACTATCTTTTCTTGAAAACTTAAAATCTTTATCTAAATTTAAACAAAACCAACCTACAGGTCTTCATATTTCGAACTGCCCATTACTTAATGCTGTTGAACTTACAGAAGAATATTACAATTACATATCATTGCAAAGTCCTAATTTAGAAGCTACAGTCAAACACGATATTAGTATTGGATATTTGACCCTATCCCAAAACGTCAGCTTTAATAGTCTCGCAGAAGTTAAAGTAAGTCAACTGAATCTTCATAATGCAACAGAATATAAGTCTTTCACAGCTATAACCAACGATTTCAGAATAGATACACTCACTACACTTCAAATATGGGGGACACAAGATACATTTAGTTCTGAAGGGTTTCCTGATTCTATGGTATGCCGAAGCTTTGAAATAGCTGGTTTTAATAACCTTGATGTATCTGGTTTCGATAATAAAACAGCTTTTTTTAGATCTTTTAATTTGCATAACATTTCCGACTTAAAAGATCTGAACCCATTTGACAAAATGCACACAGTGGATTATGTCTTAATACAAAATTGTGACTCATTATCCTCTCTTGATGGCATACCCATTTCTCAGTATGTTGAAGCAATATATATACTAAATAATCCTATACTTACAGACATTCAAGATGTGATAAAGGTGAATGACACTTATAGGTTATCATTAATAGATAATCCACTGTTGGCTACCTGCAATAACAGACTTGTATGTGAATTGATAGAAGCTCCTAATTCGGCCACAAGATTAAAAATAAGTGGGAATAATTCGACTTGCTTGGATGTACCTAGTGTAGCACTGTCATGCATGAAGCGAGAGCCTGTAGAATGTAACGCCACATTCCTAGGGACTTCTCTCTATGATAATAATCAAGTAAATCTTTCATTTGAGTTTATGATTCCACAGTCGGAGGAAGACGGTTGCGATGAAGTCGAAAAAACGATCACCATCCATCTGGATGGGTCTGAAAGAAAAGAAATATATGCAGGTTCTATATCATCAAGTAATACTGACATCCAAACTCTAGATGTACAAATCTCAAATACGGATTTACTAAATAAAAGCTTTGATTGTCTTGATATAGCCATACAAGGCGACTGCGCAGATGATGACTGTTATTTCTATATCTGCCAAGTGCTCAATAGGGATGAGAATTCAACCATGTCCGAAATATCAATCTATCCAAACCCCGCTTCAGAAAATATTACTATTTCGTCAGAGATAGCTTTTGAGACTGATATTATTGATATAAATGGGCAATCGATTAAGACAATCAATATAGAAATGGGTTCAAATTCTATAGACCTCAGCGGATTACATACTGGGGTTTATTTCATACGAGATAATGAAAATCAGTACAAAAAAATTGTGGTGTATTGATATGTGATTTGGAGTTTTTGTTAGTCAATAATTTATACGCTTGGAATTAATGAATGAAGAGGAAGGTTGTATGGGATTGAATAATTTACTTTTCACCTTAGCCCTTCTTCCGCAACAACCCCATAGCCAATAATATATACCTCGGTAATGATTTATCCTTTGGTCGATTCTTAAGCTTAAGATACCATCCTATTTTTTTCATTATGGGTATTTTGTAGGTTTCTACAAATTCTATTAATGTGCCGTCTTGATCTTCTATATATGCAAAATGCCCCGCAGCATCCCCCATATCAAAATCTCCACTATCCACTGTAAATGGATAACCCAAGGATTCGCATTTATCTTTAAGATCATTCATGCCATTTACATCAAAACACAAATGAATGTATCCCAAATCTCCCCAAAGCCGATCTTTAAAAACATGATCGAGGTTTGAGTTATCTAAATTTTGCACCAGTTCTATCTGCGATTTGCCCAGTAAGGGTACAAAAGGGCCATTTCTGTCTTTAGTATGCGTGATTAAGACTCTCCTGATTCTATTTTTTGAATTATAAAAATCAGGAGAAATTGCCTGTTCATCTATCAGCACTTGATCATAACCAAGTATTTTTTGGTAAAGCTTTAATGATTTGTCGATATCGCTTACACCTATAGTACAACCAAATATTCCACCATTCGCAAACTTCCCTTTTTTGAATTGATCTGCACATTCTATCATTTGTATGATATTTCCGAATGGATCCTTAAAAAAGAAATAGCTCTGATTTGCCGCATCTTTTTCTACTTCCGATAGGAGATCAATTTTATTATTCAAACAACGCGAATATATTTTATTGATATCCGTACTTTTCATTTTTAGGATGTGGATGCCTGGTGCTCCAGGTACAAGATGCACATCCATTGCCAGCGGAGTACGAGAAGTATGTTGCCATATTTCAGCTCCCGCACCACCTTGATGATTAAGAGCCAATATCGCATGACGTGACATTGGTTTACCATCCGTGTAAGGTAACATCAAAGACGCTTCAGCCTCTTCATCAAAAATGACCAGATCCATTCCAAGATTGACTTGATACCATTTCCATGCCTCTCTGGCATTTATTACACCTATTCCTATTTGCTGTATTCCAGATATATTATAGTTCATTTCCTTAAACATCTGCACTTACTTCTTCCAGGTAAGCTCGCGAAGCTAATTTCTCTGCCACTGCTTTGAAAGCTGTGATTGTGACTTCTACATCCTCCTTTGTATGGATACTTGTAGGAATCAATCGAAGTAAAA
>CAXBGT010000032.1:0-34040 GCA_963975265.1 uncultured Saprospirales bacterium | reverse complement strand
TAATGCTCCATCCGCTTGCGGTGGGGTAGTCAAAATTTAGGATCTTTTTTACTAACGAAGTAAGAATTTCGAATTTCGGATTGGGAAAAGGTAGAAAAATGTCAGCTTTGCAAAAGCTTTTCAGAAATTTCAAATGTTGAATTTCGAAATAAGAAAATTAGGAACAACCAACAACCAACAACCATCAAAGTCCATGCATCGCCATTTCATAATTCACAAACCTTACTTCATGCTAAGTCAATTCAAACTAGAGCGTCAAGGGGTGAAAAGATTGCTAGGAGAGCTTCATGATTTTCCTGAGGGCACGATGTCTGTTGGGAGATTAGATGAGAAATCAGAGGGTTTACTATTTTTAACTACCGATGGTAAATTGAGTGCACATATCAATAGTAAAAAGGTTGAGAAAGAATATTATGCACAAGTCGATGGTCTAATGGATGATGTGACTGCAGAAAAACTAAGGGATGGGGTAGAGATTAGTATTGAAGGTAAAAAATACCAAACGAAGGACTGCAAGGTGGAATTATTACGTAAAAATCCTGGGTTTCCAGAACGCATAAGACGAGTCAGAGATGACAGACACGGGCCTACTTCATGGGTTTCTATCACCCTAAGAGAAGGAAAATTTCGGCAAGTAAGAAAGATGACAGCGGTAGTAGGTTTTGCCACTTTGAGACTGATAAGGGTGCGGATAGGCCAAGTTCGATTGGGAAATATGTTAGCAGGTGAAGTGATTGAAGTGGATGCGTTTGATTTGTAGGATTATATAAGGATTCTAATCAACATGATACGTTGTAGATTACATATTTACATAAATTATATACGTTAAGTGATTGATTCTGAGGATCGACGGTAAAAAAGTAAAATTATTAGTTGACAATGTATTGCAATTGATAAATTAAAAGGTATCTTTGCACTCCGAAAATGACAAAATTAAAATTCCGCAGTTATGGATTTAATAAAATATGCTACAGAGCAAGTAAGTGTTGCAAATGAATTGCCAACTTTTAGACCTGGTGATAATGTTAACGTAAGTTACAGGATCGTTGAAGGGGAGAAAGAAAGAATTCAAAAGTATAGAGGTGATGTTCTTCAAATAAAAGGGCATGGTCTTACAAAGACTTTTACAGTAAGAAAGATAAGTAACGGTGTGGGTGTAGAGAGAATCTTCCCATTTGCATCGCCAAATATCGTAGATGTAGAAGTTTTGAAGAGAGGTAAGGTGAGAAGAGCTAAATTATACTACTTAAGAGAGTTAGTAGGTAAAAAAGCGAAGATCAAAGAAAGAAAGTTCATCAGTAAGAAGTAATATTCTACTGTACTAAAATATATTGAAGGTTATCCGAGCATTCGGATGACCTTTTTTAGTTTTGTCGTTATGAGTATTTTATTATGATATCTTATTAGTGGGAATAAAAACTTTTGCCTTTCATAAAGATTAATTCACATTTTTATGCGTTTTCCATATAGTTTGTATCTTCGAATTCTTATATGACTTCACTTGTGCAAGTGAAAACTTTTTAGCGAAATGAGATATATATTATTTATACTTTTCATATTTACCTTAGGGTGCAAATCTGAAAAGGTTGTAATGCCTGTTGGTGTTGATGACCTGGTTGGTGAATGGGATATCTTTTATGTGACAAGGAATGGTAAAGTCACAAAAACACTAGAGAACGGGTTTTTACATTTTCAAGCGGACAATACCATCAAAAGTAACCTCTTTCCTGATGAAAATTACCATACATTTATCTTTGAGCAGAATAAGATAGATATTGAAGAACTCGAAAACTTAAATGAGTTTAAGGTCAATTCACTTTCGAATGACACATTGATTTTAAATTCAAAAGTCAATGTCTTTGACATGCAGTTCCACCTTAGGAAGAGGTAATTTACAATATCTTTTAGCTGCGCTTTATCAAACTTAAAAGTATGCTATTATGAGAACTTTTCTGTCATTAATTTTTGCAGTTTGTTTCAATTTTACACTTAACGCCTTGGAAATTAGTGTAGAGTCAGGCTCTTTCAAGAACGGAGATAAGACTTATCTCGAAACTTACGTCAGAGTTTTGGGAAGATCGGCAGAATTTAGAGAATTGGCTACTAAAGATGGCCTATTTCAGGCTTCTATAGATTTTACTTTTATTATTTCACAAGGAGGGAATATTGTTACTTATGAGAAATTTAAGCTTAGTTCTCCGGAATTAAGAGCCTCTCAAGACTTTTTAGATGTGAAAAGGTTTGCTATTGATCCTGGAACGTACACGCTGAAGATAGAAGCGATTGACCACAACGATCCTGATAATAAAATGGAATTGATAAGATCTGTAATTGTAAGGAATTACTCTAAAGCTATAGAACTTACTGATGTGCAATTATTCGGAAAGGTAAAGCAATCTACTCAATCAAATCCGTTGGCTAAGAATGGAATTTATATGGAACCTCTCAACTACGGGGTTGTCACTGAAGATATCAATGTTTTGAATATATATGCTGAAGTATATCTGAAAAATGCTGGTGATGATCTATTGTTTGTGAAATATGGAATTAGTGAAGGTTTTGATGACGGAGGAGGAAAAGAAGTGATGAAGAAAGTAAAGAAATTAGATAATCAAGCTTCACAGCCTTTGATATTTCACCTGCCAGTAGATAAAATCCCAACGGGTAACTACAGAGTTGAGTTAGAGATTATGGATAAATCTAAGACCGTTATCATTAGTAAATTCGTAAACTTCTCTAGATCAAACCCAGAGTATGATCAAGAATTCTGGAGAACCTACAATGATATAGAAGATTATTCATTTGTGAACGATATGACTGCAGGTGAGGTCGATTACGCATTGAGAGCTACTAGTCCGATCGTTTTCGAACCTAAGAAGAGTTTGCTAGACTACATCATAAAAGACGCACCCTTGATGGCAAAGAAGAAATTTCTATTTTCATTTTGGAAAGAAAAAGAACCACGAAATACGGAACATCATTACCAACAATATCTCACAATAGCAAAAGCAGTAGATCTAGAATATAATAGCAATGTAGGTTATGGATTTGAAACTGATAGAGGATACATATTCTTACGGTATGGAAAACCTAATAGTGTACTTACGATAGATCAAGAACCAGAAGCTTATCCTTATGAAATATGGTATTTTAATCAAGTAGAAGAGACGACTCAGACCAATGTGAGATTCTTGTTTTATAACAAATCATTAGTTGCTAAAGATTATAAATTACTTCATAGTACATGTAGAGGAGAAACTCAAAACCAAGCATGGGAAGTAGAACTATACGCAAGAGGCCTCGATGTGCAAGAGCAAAACAAAATCGATGCAGTACAAGCAGGCGACGGCTGGAATAGAAAAGCTAGACAATATTTTAATGAATATTGATAAGAGACTGTGTTTTTAGAATACTCACTTATAAAGATCCTGTTTCGATATTTGGCTAAAAGGATGGAGCAAGTAACATCTTCAATTTATTTACAATACCCTGCAAAATCGAAAAAATTGCATCAGCCGAAAATCCTCCTAGGATAGCTAACGTCATCTTGGTAATCTCCATATAATCTCCAAATTGAGCTAAAACTACGGTAAACAACTCTGAGATGATAAATCCAGAAATGACACCGATTAAGATGTTCGAATTTAATTCAAGGACATCGATCGGGGTAAGCGTGTATGTTTTTATTTTATCATTTATAGACTTTAAGGAATAGAACATTACACCTAACATCGCCGAAGAGCAGATGAATATGAGATTGAAAAGAAGGTCTATTCCTGAAGAATCTAGAAGCCCTTTAGAGAGGTTTGCATTGTTTACTATGGGTGATAAACTAATGACGATCACAGCTAATAAAGCTGTAAGGGACAAGTAGAAACACTTACTATATATCGGAATGTTCCACCATTTTTTCATTTTCTCCTCATCAAAAATATATCGTTGAATAAAGGAGATACTTCTCAAACTGGCAGGTGCAATCAATGTGCTCAGTTGATTATGATTTTCTAGTAGAGTCGCTTTGTCAACTGATTTGAAGTCAAATTGCATTTCTTTAGGCATGGCTAGTCCTTTGGAAATAGCGTAGTCAAACATCTGCTCGCAATAAGATACAATATGAAGATTCGGGTCAGAATTTATACTTACTGGGACATCATCAAAAGTTGGTTCAACTGGGCTTTCTATTGGAGTAGCATTCATGATCTAATTTTGGCCCAAATTAAGATGCTGATTGCTAAGAATTTAGAGTAGAAGTACTTGGTTTTCAATGCTAACCACCTAGTACCAAAAACAATACCTGCGCAAACAGGATCTTCATTACCAATGCAATAGGAAACATTACAGAATATCCAATTAGAGGCACTTTGTTCTTACTCATTCCAGTTGCAAAATCTAAAATAGCGGGTTGATTCGACAAGAAACCAAGGAGTAGAGAGAAAGGTATTTTGAATAGTTTGTACCCAATAATAATACTTACAAAAGCGGATATCATACTCAGTAATACACCACCTATAAATATTGTAATCCATAGAGGACTTTCGAGAGATTCCAAAACTTTGTTGCCAGAACTTAGACCGATCACGGCCAATAAAAAGATAAGTCCCATCTGTCGTAGCGTGACATTGGCTCCATAAGGAAGTGTCCACACAATAGGGCCCGTTCTTCGAATTGCACCTAAGACTAGACCCACAATCAAAGGTCCTCCTGCCATACCTAATTTGAAAGTAGTGTTGCCAGGTAGAGCTATCTCTATACTTCCCAACAGCAATCCAAGGGCTATTCCAAGTCCGAAAGAGAATAGATTGACCTGGCTACTTTTATAATATGAATCGCCGAATAATTTTGACAATCCCTCAAGATCTTTACGGCGAGCGACAAATCTTATCCTGTCGCCCATTTCGATGACCGTGTTTGCCTTTGCAAGCATATCCATATCACCTCTTCTTATTCGCGTAATCACGGCACTATATTTTTCACTTAAGTTAAGTGAAGAAATCCTTCGACCTACGATCTTTGGATTACTCACAAAAATCCGTCTTACATCATATTCTCTTCGGTCATAAGTTATATTATCTTCCGTTTCCTCGCCAAAATACTGGGTAGCAAGCTTCAGTTCTTCAATACTTCCTATAATAATAAGAATATCATCCATATGAATAATTGTGTCCCAATTTGCAAGTGTGGTATCCTCACCACTACTTACTCTACCAAATAAAATATTAAGCTTGGAGTTATTGGTGATATCCCTTAAGGTCTGCCCATGAAGTTGAAGGTTAGATATTTTGACAGCTTTACTCGAAAGTTCTTCTTCTAGCGGGTAGTTTTGCTTGAGGAGTTCTTTCTCTTTTTTGTAGTCAATTTTGAAGAAACGCTCCATCAGCTTTAGTACTATCATGACACCAATCACCCCCATAGGGTAACTGTACGTGTATCCTATCACTAAAGCATCCTTTATATCTTTGCCCCCTGTCTCTCCTCTTCTTTCTACTAAGTCAATCACGGATGCCAGCGCAGGAGTGTTGGTGCTAGATCCAGAATATATCCCTGTAATACTTGCCGCATCAAAACCAAATAACCAAAAAAGCCCAATCGCAACCAAGGCAGTTATTGTGAGCATGACCATCACAAAACTGATGTCTCTGAGTCCATTGTTTTTAAAAGATTGAAAAAATGCTGGACCAGAACTCAATCCGACTGAATATACAAAAAATACAAGTCCTAGTTGAAATATAACTTGAGGCACATTAAAAGCTGGATTAACAGCACCAAATGCCAATCCTACAAATAACACCGCCGAAACACCCAAAGAGTTTCCTTTGATATTAACTTTGCCCACCAAGTATCCAACTGCCGCTACTAAAAATAGAAGTAGCAATGGATTATTTGCTAATAATTGATCCATGATGCAAAGGTAAACATGTATATCTTTGCTACTATTATTTGTAGGTTATATTTTCCTTAATGTGATTTCGGTAATAATGGGACAATTGAACTGGTATCGGCTAACAACTATTTAGAGATTTAGAATGAAAAAAACAGTAGAATTAAAATTATTTCCAGATCAGATAGATGATCAGTCATTTATTTGGAAAGAATCGGCAGCACTAGCTAAGATTCCTTTGGCAGATGTCAGCCATGTGGAAGTATCTCGGAGATCAATAGATGCTAGAGGGAGTCGGCCAGTTTATCGTCTTAGGTGTGATGTATGGGTTGATGAAATGCCAGAGCAAATCCCTTCGCAAATGGCTGATTTTACTGATGTCTCAGGTGCAAAAGAAGTATATATCATAGGAGCTGGACCTGCAGGGTATTTTGCAGCGTTACGATGTATCAAGGAAGGACTGAAACCGATAGTCTTGGACAGAGGCAAAGATGTTCAGGCTCGAAGAAGAGATCTGAAGGCAATCCAGCAAGATGGAGTGGTCAATCAACATTCTAATTATTGTTTTGGAGAGGGTGGGGCTGGAACCTATTCGGATGGTAAGCTATACACAAGATCAAAGAAGAGGGGGAAAATAATAGGAGTGCTACAAATGTTAGTTGAGCATGGAGCACAAGAGGATATTTTGCTTGATGCGCATCCGCATATTGGATCAAATAAGTTGCCAAAAATCGTTTCGAATCTCAGAGAAACAATTGAGAGATTTGGTGGTGTGGTTAGATTTGGTGCTTTTGTGACTGATATTGATATTCAGGATAATGAAGTAAAAGGTCTGACGATAAATGAAACCGAAAAAATAGAAACTGATAATATTATCCTAGCTACAGGGCATTCTGCAAGAGACATATATAAATTACTAGCATCAAAATCAGTTTACATGGAGGCGAAACCATTTGCCTTAGGTGTCCGAATCGAGCATCCTCAGTCTATGATAGACAAGATGCAGTATAACCAAGTGGATCGAGAAGAAAATTTGCCAGCATCTAGTTATGGGGTCGTTGCTCAGATTGATGACATAGGTGTGTTCTCTTTTTGTATGTGTCCTGGAGGATTGATCGTACCTGCAGCTACTGCACCAGGAGAAATAGTAGTCAATGGCATGAGTTTATCAAGAAGAGACAGTCCATTTGCTAACAGTGGATTTGTGACAGCCGTAAGTGTAGAAGAATTAGCTAAAGAAGGATATGAAGGTCTGTTCGCA
Source organism: uncultured Saprospirales bacterium (assembly GCA_963975265.1). Classification (GTDB taxonomy): domain Bacteria; phylum Bacteroidota; class Bacteroidia; order Chitinophagales; family Saprospiraceae; genus CAJXUU01. Next base: position 26,901 of record CAXBGT010000032.1, on the reverse strand, counting down.
ACCATGAACTTCCAAAAAGATGTAGAACAAAAATTATTTGCAGCTGGAGATGGTACACAAAAAGCACCTGCCCAAAGAGTCAAGGATTTCGTGAATCAAAAAGTATCCGAAGAATTAAATCCAACCAGTTATATTCCAGGTATTTTTTCTGCCGATATGAATGCATTGCTCCCTCACTTCATTGCCAAAAGACTAAGAAGAGGAATAGTAGAGATCGATAAAAAAATGAAAGGATATAATACCAATGAAGCCAATATCGTAGGCGTTGAAAGTCGCACATCATCACCAATTAAGATCCCAAGAGATAGAGAGACATTTATGCATGAAGAAGTGAAAGGTTTCTTTCCCTGTGGGGAAGGTGCTGGATATGCAGGTGGGATTCTATCTGCTTGTATGGATGGAGAGAATGTGGCTAGTGCTGTGAAGCGATGGATTGAAAACGATTAATACTTTTACTTTTGGTCTGTCTGTCTGTCTGTCTGTCTGTCTGTCTGTCTGTCTGTCAAGTTCTGTTCTGTAATTGTAAATATAGAATTCTCAGTATCTTAAATACTAAGCGAAGAAAGGTCGAGAAAACAATTTATAAAATGCCTATATGTTGTGAAACGACGTTATTGAATAACAAACAATCCCTCCACAACAAAAGCCATTTCTAATAATTTATGCCCTTGTGATAAGCTGGGAGGCGTCGATTTTTTGATTTGTAACTGGTCGAGAATCGAGGTCGAGGTCGAGATAACTATGAATAGCCAGCTGCTGCATTTTTTGTTTGTAAATCATAGTAAGCGTTTTAATAGTTGAATAAATGTTGTAGTTGATATAATATCGACAGGGCTTTGTCGTATGTCATCTTGGTGACAGCTATTTATTACTTCATTAAGCTATTACGACTTGTGTTTAGAATGATTTAAGAGAATGTGGCTATTTTTTAACAATTATAAAGGGGAGTAAAATAAGATGATTTAATTCACGTTAGTATTAGGAATTCTGCCATAACTAACTAAGTACATAAAAGAAATGATGAAGACTTACCTATGATTCTAGACAATACCCTTTCAGTCAACTTCAGAAATTTGAAGTGAATGGAAAAGGATTCCTAGATCAACGAAGGCAGGTGTGGTTAATGTTCATTAATGACAAACCCATGAACCTTCTTACTAGGTTAACAAACGAGAGCTGATCACGATAGCTCATCTGAAGCCGCTTAATCAACCTTGATTAGCGGCTTTTGTAATTTATATAAGATTTAAGTGAATCATTGATTTGTGTATTCTATATTTGAATTATCAAACAGCGCAACATTAATGACCTTGAAAATATCCGAAGAAGTATCTTTAGTTGAAATTGGGATCAATAATTATCAAGAGCTGTATGACCTTATGTGTTGTGTATACCCTCCTTCCTATCAATACCTGTGGAGAGATGATTGTAGTTGGTATCTCAATCACGTCTACAGTCGAGAAGCTGTAGTAAAAGATATAAATGACAAGGGGCTTTTCTGTTTTGTAGTTGTAGAAGGCAAAAAGAAAGGAATTCTAAAAATCCAAATAGATCAACCTTATCCTGATCAATCAGAAGTGAAAGCAACAAGACTTCATCGCATTTATCTTGCAGAAGAGATTCAAGGAAAAGGCGTGAGTAAGCTGCTGATGCAATTTGTATCTAATGTTGCTAAAGAGAATAATAGTGAAATCCTTTGGCTTGATTGTATGGATTCGAAACAGCAAGCTTTGAAGTATTACATAAAATATGGATTTCAGAAAGGACCATTAAGCAAATTGGATTTTGAATTACTAATAGATGAATATCGAGGAATTTACCTAATGTGGAAAAGAATAGAAAATGGTTAGGATCCGTTCTAAGTCAAAATAAACCAAATGGGAAATAATTCCATAAAAGTCAAATCTAAAGAGCTATTATCCGATAACTGGTACCACCTCTACAAGGTCACTTATGATATTCGACACTCAGAGGGGGACTGGGAAACCCAGATAAGAGAAGTGTACGATAGGGGAAATGGAGCTACTATATTGTTATATAATAAAGCCAGACGAACGATAATACTGACGCGCCAATTCCGTCTTCCTAGCTACTTAAATGGGAATGATTCAGGTTTGCTAATCGAAGCATGCGCAGGATTATTGGAAGAGGATAATGCAGAAGAGTGCATCAAACGAGAAACAGAAGAAGAAACAGGCTACAAAATTTCGAAAGTAGAAAAGATCTTTGAATCCTATATGTCCCCCGGTTCTGTAACTGAGATAGTTCATTTTTTCATTGCGGAATATGAAAGTGACATGAAAGTAAGTGAAGGCGGTGGAATAGAAGAGGAACAAGAAAACATAGAAGTATTAGAGCTCGATTTTGATAAAGCATATAATATGATCAGAGGCGGAGGGGTGAAAGATGCAAAGACAATCATGTTGCTGCAATATGCAAAGATTCATGGTTTGTTAGATAATCCCAAATAATGAATGTACTCAACTATAGAATATTCCTGATTGTCCTCCTTGCATGTAATTTTATTGCTTGTAATCAATCAAAATCAATTGATCTGAAAGTAATGTCTTTTAACATTCGACATGGTGTTGGTATGGATAATATTTTAGATTTATCTCGTTCAGCAAAGGTAATAAAAGCTACCGGCCCTGATTTATGTGGTTTACAAGAAGTAGATAATTTTTGTTCTAGATCTGACAGTGTAGGACAGACAGAATTTTTAGCTAAGTATGGCTCTATGGAAGGTACATTTGGTAAGTTTATGAATTATCAAGGTGGTGAATATGGGATGGCTACACTTTCAAGTAAGCGCTTATTATCTACTAAAATATTAAATCTTCCTGACGGCAAACATGAACCCCGTATATCTATAGTTCATTCAGTTGAACTAGTGAAAGGAGCCATTATTTCATTTGCAAATGTTCATTTTGATTGGATTGAAGGAGAAGAAGGAGATAACAATCGGCTTGCTCAAGCAAAGACTTTAGTTGCATATATAGATTCTCTAAACTTACCTGCGATTATCATAGGAGACTTTAACTGCACTCCAGATTCCCGAACAATGGAGTATTTTAAGCACCAAGGTTTTGTATTTGCAGAAAAAGGGAGTGATAATCTAAGTTTTCAAGGCAAGGAACGCGGAGAAATTGATCATTTAATATACAGAAATACTAAATACTTGCAGTTTAATGTAAAAGCTTTCGATTTACTAGATCAACCGATTGTATCTGATCATCGACCATTAGTTGTGAATCTGGATGTTCTCTTTTACTAATGCGTGAGTAAGTGGGAAATTAACATGACAATTTATATCGAGTACATTGAGTTAGTACAAATGTAGATTAAACATGAAATCTAAATAGAAAATCTAAACAAGCTAAACAAAAATCATACCTTCGCCGCCCAATTATGGCAGACAACAAACTCACACAAGAACAGATAAAACAGATCACCGAAGGTCTTGAGCATTTGCTTGCGCACGGTGAACAGTTAAAAGATATTCCAGAGATGGATAAGCGGGCACTTTTGATCGCGGCAGGTAAGTTGTCAAGGCCCACTAAAGAAGAACTTCAAATCCGGGCTAAGAATAGAAGAAAGACTAAGAAATCTAAATTGAAAACGTTAGATAGAAATCTTAGGAAGAAGACTGGTATCAGATCAGTTAGAGAGGCAGATATCTTTACTGCACCGATGCAGATTGCACCTCCAAGCGATAAAGAAGAACAGCCAGAATTGAGTTCACCACGTAATTGTTACGTGTGTAAAGCTGAGTTTACCAAACTTCATTTTTTCTACGATGCGATGTGTATGGATTGTGGAGACCTGAATTATCACAAGAGATTTCAACGAGCAGATATGACAGGCCAAGTAGCTTTTATAACGGGAGCAAGGCTGAAGATAGGATATCAAGCTACGCTCATGATGTTAGAATCAGGCGCTACGGTAATTGCTACCACTAGATTCCCTGCAGATGCTGCGATAAGATATGCCAAGGAGCCTGGATATGAAAAATGGGGTAATCGACTTCAAATCTATGGTCTTGATCTTAGACACATTCCAAGTGTAGAGATATTTGCCAGTTACATAGCTAGCAAATATGAGCGATTGGACATCATGATGAATAATGCGGCTCAGACAGTTCGTCGCCCTCCAGGTTTTTACACACACTTAATGGAGAATGAACTGGCCGATGCTTCTCATCATGATGAGAAAGCACAATCGCTTTTGAAAAATCATGAATCATTTAAGAAGGAACTTATTTCAATGTCGCCTCATGATTTGTCCAATGAGGAAGCGCTTCCAGTAGTGTGGCACGGGAAAGGGCCAGGAATAGGAATTAGAGCATCTGCAGAATTATCTCAGATTCCATATTCTTATGATGAATCATTAGAAGCCAAAGAAGTATTCCCAGAAGGTAAGCTAGATGCCGATTTACAACAAGTAGATCTTAGAACGACTAATAGTTGGAGACTCAAAATAGGGGAGATCAACCCATCTGAAATGCTAGAAGTTCAATTGGTTAATAGTGTTGCTCCGTTTGTCTTGATCAATAAGTTGGTAGAGTTGATGAAGCAAGATAATACTGGCAAGAAGCACATCGTTAATGTAACAGCGATGGAGGGTAAGTTCTACAGATTCAAGAAAGAACCGAGGCACCCGCATACAAACATGGCCAAAGCCGCTCTTAATATGATGACGCATACTGCAGCAGGGGAGTTGGCAGAATATGGGATCTATATGAATGCTGTAGATACAGGTTGGGTAACAGATGAAGATCCAGCACAATTATCGAAGTTTAAGGAGGACGTACATGATTTTCAACCACCGTTAGATATTGTAGATGGTGCAGCTAGGATTTGTGACCCTTTTATCGATGGAGCGAATACTGGAAAACATTGGTGTGGACAGTTTCTGAAGGATTATTTTCCGATTGATTGGTAGGGGATTGTAGTGCTTGAAGGTCGTGCAGAGGGTTTTGGCGCGCAGAGGCGCAGAGGACGCAGAGGTTTTAGTTGGAATGAACCACCTGCTATCAATAGCAAGTAATAAATATGTAAAAAAAAATGCACAGAAATCGTCACTGGACTTCTGTGCATTTTTCTAAGATAGGAAAGGTTATTAGAACTTTGCGTCAACGGTTTGTTCTTTTCCGTCTCTGATATATTTCACTTTACACTTGTCTCCTTTGTCAAATTTACTAAGCGTGTTCATAAGCATATCAATATTAAACGTATAGTCTTTATTGATTTGAAGAATTACGTCTCCAGCTTTAAGTCCAGCCTTTTCTGCAACAGAATCTCCTACTACTTTATCAATTGTTACACCCTGATCATCGCTTATCATCACCCCTAAAGTCACTTTATTAGGGCTTTCTATTTTGATCTTTACCTCATTGTGTGCTTCAGTACTATCATTATCAAGTATGAAGATGTTTTTTTGATCGTCTTCAATTACGTTTTCTTGCATTTTGTGGGTTTTGATCATTTTTGCCATTTCAACAGGCATTTCACCTTCACCTGACCAAACCATTACCTCTTTATTACCACCATCATTTGTTGTGATGGTATAGGTGATTTCTTCTTTACCATCAACTATTGTTTTCTCGATTTTGATATCTTCAGACTTAATTTTTGAGATGATTTTAGTGTCGCTTTTATTACTTTCTATTTTTTTTTCGATTTCCATTTCGATATCAATGCCTTCCAGAGTACCATCTTTTTTCATTTCTTCGATAAGCCTATCAGCCTCCGCGCCAGAAGCTTCCACTTTCTCAGTTGTTACTTTTCCATTTTCGTCTTTCATCTTTTTGATAATGACTACTTTCTTAGTTTCTTCCTGGGAGAAAGAAGAAAATGATACGAATAACATAGCTAGAATAAGGATAAATGTGTATTTCATGATTGAGAGTTTTAATTTGATATTGCTACAAATTTAATGATAAATTCCCATATTCAAACAAATTATCTTTTGACTTGAAGTTCATTCTTTTAACTTTCTAAGCACTTCCATTTCCATTCCAATAGTGGTGTGCCAAATTGCTTCTGAAAGTCTCTTGTAAAATAACTAGGAGCACTGAAGCCACAAGCCAACTTAAATGGTGCCGTAGTTTCAGCCGCAGGCCTTCCTCTAAATGGAAATGATCTAGGACGGTCATTTCTAGTCCATGCATAAAGTTGCGTAGAAGATTTGACCATTGAAGATAAAGTGCTAAAAGAAACCAGTCCTCTTTCTTAACCTGATTAGGAGTTATTCCTTTATTCACCATGTGAGGAGAGTATCCAGTCAAATGTTTTGCTTCGATTTATTTTCGAGATGCTACAGGAGTAGAAGATATAGAAAGCAATAATTCACGCTTATCAATATTCCCAAATTCAACTTAGGAAGTTCATAACGATGTTAATTTGTTTATTCATATAAAAGAATTAGCAAAAGCTGCCAGGTTTTAAGGCTGAAGATTCAACCTTTCTGAATGGTTGATTTGGGTAGTAAATGTTAAATGAAACTTTAGCAAGAGGTAAATCCAACGAAGTAGTTTACACGATAGCAAGTAACCAAAAAAAACATACAGTGTGGCTTATTACAAAGATACAGGTGTAACATATATTTCGTATAAGTCTAAACCATACGCATTATCTCTTTGTTTGGATGGAAATTATCAAACATGTCAAAAATCGAATATCCAAAATTTATGGCTACTACAATGAGGCTTGCCGCGATCTACAACATATTGTGGGGTGCATGGGTCGTGTTATTTCCAAATCATTTTTTTGACCTCGTGGGAATGGAGCGACTTAATCAGCCTATGGTTTGGCAAGGTATGGGTATGGTGATTGGTGTATATGGATTAGGCTATTGGTGGTCGGCCTCCAATCCCATGAGGCATTGGCCTATTATAGCTGTAGGTGCATTGGGGAAGATACTTGGCCCTTTGGGTTTTCTGATGAACTATGCGCAGGGTAAAGTTCCTTTTGCGTTTTTCTACACTTTGATTACGAATGATTTTATATGGTGGATTCCGTTTGGTCTTATATTATGGAGAGTACATTCTGTCTATAAATGGAGATTAGATGATTGATGTATTCGATGCACTGCGATTGGCTTTTGATACTGGGATGTTGGCGTTGATCTGGCTGGTACAGTTGATTATCTACCCCGGGCTGGCAATGTACAATGACGTGAATTTGCGTATTTGGCATCCTATTTACACAAAGAGAGTCACTTTGGTCGTATTACCATTGATGTTTGGACAGCTGATATTATCAGCGTATAAAGTATTAAATGTTGGAGTTTTAACAGATGATATTCATCTCGTATTAGTACTCTCTGCATGGGCTATTACATTTCTGAGAGCTGTGCCTCTACACCGGGCACTTGAGGGGGAGGATGGCGGTGCTAACATAGCTATCCGTCTAGTCCATGTGAATAAAGCAAGAACGATCGTCTGGTCTTTGGCATGGATAGTGAGTTTGGTAATACTCTTGCTTTGATTATGATAGTACTCCAAGGAATGAGGTTATAAGGTATGAGTTATTATTTTATTAATAGAATTTACTATCCCATCATAGTCTTCTGCATCGATCATTTCCCACTCACCTTGGTTTCGAAACCAGGTCATTTGGCGTTTAGCATATCTACGACTATTTCGTTTGAATAATTCTACCGCTTCATCAAGAGATAATTCACCTTCCAGATGGCGAAATAATTCTGAATAACCCACAGTTTGCATAGACTTTAAGTCTTTGAATGGAAGCAGGCGTTTTACTTCATCGAGTTGTCCATCAATCATCATTTGGTCTACCCTTTGATTAATTCGGTCATACAGTTCTGCTCGATCTCGTGTAAGACAGATTTTTATAGGTGTATAGGAGGGTTTTCTTTCTTTTTTCTGATTTAGAAAACTAGTGAAGGTCTCACCACTCGTTTCTATCACTTCTAGAGCTCTGGAGAGTCGTCTTGCATTGTTTATGTCAACAATATCGGCATATTCTGGGTCGAGGTCTTTGATGAGATTTTGTAATGTTTCTAGTCCATCCGCTGCAGCTATTTTTTCGTATTTGTCTCTGGTCTCATCTGATATATCAGGAAAATGATCCAAACCCTCAATTGCAGCCCTGATGTACATTCCTGTGCCACCTGTCAATATTCCAATGTCATTTTCAGCAAAGTAACTAGAGATCCTTTCATTAAATTGTCGCTCATATATGCCAGCATTGTAATGTTCGTTGATTGACAGATGATTTATAAAATGATGCTTGGCTTGACTAAGGTCTAATCCAGTGGGTTTCGCTGTACCTATACTCATTTCTTTATACAGCTGTCTTGAGTCCGCGGAGAAAATATCTGCAACGAAATGCTGTGCAAGTTTTATGGTTGTTGAGGTTTTACCTACACCAGTTGGTCCAGCTATCGTGATAAGATATTTACCTTTATTTGTTCCTTTATTCAAGCTATATATAATTTACAATTGATTCCATATTTTGATCAAAAATCGATGAATTACCTTCTTATTAATTACCAATTATAAGAAAGAGACAATACTTTATCTTTATCTTTGTATTACATTTTTTTAGATATGTTTAGCATACCCGTCAAAATTTTACTTTCTTTATAGACTGCAAAGGTAAGAATCAGAACAAAACAGATAACAGGCATTAATGATTTATAATATATTTTGGTTTTTGGCCAATATTGCCATCAGAGTTTTCTACGGGAAGATAGAAGTGTCAGGGCTTGAGAATGTTCCCAAAGATGGCCCTTTACTAATCGCATCTAATCATCCTAATGGTTTTTTGGAACCTATCATCATTGCATGTCTATTTCCTAGGCCATTGCATTTTATGGTTCGTGGTGATGTTTTTAACAAACCTTGGCTACGACCTTTTTTAGTTAGAACCAATCAAATACCAATTTTTAGATTTAAAGACGGATTTAAAGAATTGAGAAAAAATGACTCTAGTCTACAAGAAGCGTATCGAGTTTTAGATAGCGAAGGCGCAATCATTCTATTTATCGAAGGAGGAACTCAAGCTATCAAAACACTTCGTCCATTCCAGAAAGGTATGGCTAGGATGGCCAACTCATATTTAGATATCAACAATTCTGGAAAAGAACTAAATATTCTACCCGTAGCTATCAATTTTGTGTCTCCATTCAAGTTGAGGAGTAGGGTATGTCTTAATGTAGGAGAATCTTTTGCTGCACAAGCTTACTTCAAAGATCCAGAGACAAGGGTCAAAGATATAAAACGCCTTACCGATGATGTCTATGATAAAGTACTTCCTTTGGCATTTAATGTAAAAGAAAAAACTAGACAACCTACCCTAAATCATGCATTACAATTAACTGAAGGACTGTACAAACTGAAACTCTTTCCCGCAATATCACGCAAATCGCATATTTGGCCAACGTTAAAGTCAGTGTCCGATACTATAAACGTAATGGATAAAAACACTTTCGCGACTTTTTCTGAAGAGATGGAGTCTATTCGTGCTGCCAGCCCCTATGAAGTGAAGCGTACGGGAAAGAATTCTGTAGTGGCATTGATATGGACTATACTAGCATTTATACCTGGTCTTATTGGATTAATTCTCAATTTTATCCCTGGATTCATTGCTCAGAGTATTGCAAGGAATGTGCTTAGCAAAGACAACACAGTTTTCATTGCTAGTATAATATTGAGTTCAAGTGTTGTCTTATATCCCGTATACTATGCTGTTGTTATCTTGATATTATCGTTTTTCTTTGGTTGGGTGGCATTTGCATTCATACTTGCATGGCCATTGGGCTTCGTTTATTTGTTCTGGAAGAACAACTATAGATCATCCATTGGAAGATCAAGGTATCACCTTACAGAAGATGAGAAAATTAAGGTAAAAGAAACCTTACTAAAATATAAAATCAATCTCTTAAATACCGACATATGAAACAATTGACTTTATTAATTATGCTCTGCTGTTTAGTAGTAATTGGATGCAATGATGTTCCTACAGTAAAGACAATGGAGGCTGAACGTCCTGCATATACGATAGTTATTCACGGAGGTGCTGGAACTATACTCAAGAAGAATATGACACCTGAAAAGGATCAGGCATATCGAGATGCAATGAATGAAGCCTTGGATATTGGTGAAACAATTTTAAAGTCAGGAGGGAATAGCATTGATGCAGTTGAAAAGACGATCAATTTTATGGAAAATTCTGAATTGTTCAATGCTGGAAAAGGGGCTGTATTTACACATGAAGGTAAAAATGAGATGGATGCGTCTATCATGTTTGGAAAAGATCAAAATGCAGGTGCAGTTGGGGGAGTAACTAATATCAAACATCCAATATCAGCGGCAAGAGCGGTATTAGAAAAAAGTGATCACGTGATGATGGCTGGAAAAGGGGCTGAAGATTTTGCAGAAAAGAATGGAATAGAAATCGTAGATCCTGCTTATTTCAAGACGGATAGAAGATGGGAAAGCTTACAAAGAATCCTCAAAGCCGAAAAAGAGGAATCTGAACTCTCAGAAGATGATGATAAAAACAAAAAGCATGGCACAGTTGGATGTGTAGCCCTTGATCAAGCTGGGAATATCACAGCAGGAACGAGTACAGGAGGAATGACAAATAAGAAATACAACAGGTTAGGGGATAGTCCAATAATAGGTGCTGGTACATATGCTGATAATGCCACTTGTGGAGTTTCATGTACTGGGCATGGCGAATTTTTTATCAGATATACAGTTGCAAGAGATATTGCAGCAATGATGGAGTATGGTGGTAAATCATTAGCGGAGTCTGCGCATTACATAATCAATGAAAAACTCGTTGCAAAGGGTGGAGATGGAGGAATTGTAGCACTTGACCAGAATGGAAATGTTGCTATGAATTTCAATACAGCAGGTATGTATAGAGCATTTGCTAAACCTGGAGAAAGAGTCGTTAAAATATATAAAGAAGAAGATTAAGTGCTAATTTGATAAAGGCAATTATCTAACTGATTTGATAATAAGAGTTGTCTAAAACAGAGAATAAAAAAAGAAATATGAAGTTTGATTTAAAAAAGAATTTACCTCATATCATAGCCGTATTGGCTATATTATTGGTGAATGTAATCTATTTTATACCCCAGTTTCAAGGTAAAAAAATGGATATGGGTGATATTACCGCTTATCGAGGAGCGTCTGAAGAAGCGAATAGTTACAGAGCTGAGACAGGTGAAGAAGCTTTATGGACTAATAGTATGTTTGGGGGAATGCCAGCATATAACATCAGTACAAAGCATCAAAATAATGTAACGCAGCATATTTCTAAAGGCTTAAATCTTTATATTGGTAGACCTGCAGGTATTTTCATAATGGGTATGCTCTCTCTCTACTTATGCTTGATCGTCATGGGTGTCAATTCATGGGTGAGTTTGATAATGGCAATTATATTTGGCTTGTCGACGAGTAACCTCATGCTTATGAGTGCAGGTCACGTAACCAAAGTAAGGTCGATCATGACATCTGCGCCCATTATAGCTGGCGTTCTTCTTACTATGAAGGGTCGATATTGGCTAGGAGGATCAATATTTACAGTTTTCTTAGGGATATCGGTCATGGCGAACCATCCTCAGATGATTTATTATCTAGGTCTTACATTGAGTCTGTATATGATCTTTGCGCTTGTAGATGCAGTTCAGAAGGGTGCAATTTCTCAATATGCTAAAGCGGTAGGGATACTAGTAGCGTGCAGCATAATAGCTGTTGGAGCATCCGCCACGAAACTAATGCCTACCTATGAGTACGGTCAAGAAACCATGAGAGGGAATCCTATATTGACAGCCGTTGATTCCGCTCCCAAAACGAGTAGCTCCGTAAAAGGGCTCGACTATGATTACGCTATGGGATGGTCTGGAGGGACACTGGATATATTGTCTGTATTCATTCCTTATGCTGCAGGAGGGGGAACAGTGGAAGAGCTTTCAAAGGATTCAAAATTTGCTAAGGTGACTGGTCAACGAAAGAGTGTTTCAGCACCCACCTACTTTGGTACCTTACCGAGTACAGCGGGGCCATATTACTTTGGAGCTATAGTTTTTTTCTTGTTTTTCTTAGGTGCATTGATCGTTCCTGGAAAATTTAAATGGTGGTTAGTTACTGGAACTATATTTACATTATTGCTGTCGATGGGGAAGAACTTTGATATTCTGAACAAAACTATGTTTGACTATTTTCCATTATTCAATAAATTCAGGACTCCTAATTCAGTACTAAGTATCACAGGTGTCTTACTTGTGATATTGGCTGGAATTGGGTTTAATGAGATACTAAAAAGAGAAGACAAAACAACACTTATTAAACCATTGCTGATTGCGATGGGGGTAGTAGCGGGGTTCTCTGTATTGTTTGGTTTGATAGGTCCTTCTATGATTTCCTTTGAGAGTGCTTATGATGCCAGAATGGGTAGTGATAAGAGAATACTACAGGCACTATATGAAGACAGGGCAGGCTTGTTAACTTCTTCCGCATTCCGTACGGCTGGATTTGTTCTGATGGCAGGATTGATGATATATGGCTATTTAAAAGGAAAAATTGGTCATTTGATCATGATTGGTGTAGTTGGTTTATTAGCTGTGGCAGATCAAACACTTATAAGTAAAAATTACTTTGGTGATAATTATGTAAGCGAGAGGAAGTACGAAAACCAATTTGTAAAAAGACCCGCTGATTTGCAGGTTTTAGCTGATAAAGATCCTCATTATAGAGTACAAGATTTTACTGTGGACACCTATAATACCGCCAATACATCATATTTTCATAAAACAGTGGGTGGATACCATGCTGCTAAATTACAAAGAATACAAGATGTTATTGACAGACACCTTAATAATAGATCACAGCAAAATCCATATGGAAATCAAGCGGTGCTCAATATGCTAAACACGAAGTATTTTATTATCCCTACAGGGGAGAAATCAACGGCGGCTCAACAAAACCCAGGAGCTTTAGGTAATGCTTGGTTTGTAAATAATATTAAGACTGTTCCTAATGCGAATTCTGAGATTGATGCTCTTAGTGGGCTAGACCCATCATTGACAGCTATTGTACATGAGGAATTTAAAGGATATATATCTGGATTATCACCTAACAAGCAAGGAACCATTAATCTTACAAAATATACTCCTAACACTTTGGAGTATACATCAAACACTACATCTGATCAGTTGGCAGTATTCTCGGAAGTGTGGTACGGTCCTAATTTAGGTTGGCAAGCATACATAGATGATCAACCAGTAGAGCACATAAGAGCTAATTACCTTTTACGTGCATTGAAAGTACCTGCTGGACAACATGTAATTAAATTTGAATTCAAGCCTTCCACGTACAATACAGGAAAAATAGTAAGTTTGATTTCTTCTATATTACTTCTTGTCGTGATCGGTTTTGCTGGATACAAAATCTTCAAAGGAGAGGAATCTGTTTTAGAGGAATATTAGGATACAAAAGATGCTAATTTCTCATAAGTATAAATTCATATTTATCCATGTTCATCGGACAGGGGGCACTAGTATCATGAATCTTCTAAAACGAGAATTACGAACTGATGTTGATGAAATTTCCGAACATGGTAATGTAAATTCGTCAGAACGTATTCTGATAGAAGAGAATCCTGATTATAAAATCATAGGTATGGTGAGAAATCCATGGGATAGAATTCTATCCTGGTATTGCTTAATCAATAAATGGAATGACTATACTATTGAAGAAAGTAGCGTAGAATTTCAGAAGTTCTTAGAGCTAAAATTAGCGGCAAAGCCTAATGACCCCTATTTTCATTACAACCAGTTGGACTATTTTCCAAGTACATACTCTAAGCGGATTTCGTTATATCGATTTGAAGATCTTGAGGAAGAAACGAAAAAAATGTTTTCACTGATTAATGTGGATGTTGGAAAAATCCCACATACAAATATGACAGAAAAAAAAGAATATCAAGATTACTATTCGCCAGAAAGTAAAGAGCTTGTAAGTAACATGTGTAAAAGAGATATCAGTTATTTCAAATACTTGTTTTGACTAAGAATTGCTACTGATTTTTTATCATCTTTCCATCTATAAATGTCGCTAAAAATGATCCTTTATATTGAGATTTGATGTATGTATCATAAAATGATTGAGCATCACTGTTTGTTTTGAACCCACCGATCATATAATTGAATGTACGATCTGTATCTCTGAATACTTCTACTTTTTTATTTTTTTTGAATATAGGGTTTTCCTCAGATAGTGGTTCAGTGCTTCTATAAAGAACAATTTTTGACTTACTGGATATTTTGGTGTTTGGCTCAATCACTTCCAAAGCAGGCATGTCGTCAAAGTCATTTTTTTCTTTTGCAGATAAAGGGATTTCTTTTTTAAGTTCATTAACCGCTTTGTTTTCCTCAACTTTCTCAACTTCCTCAACTTCCTCAACTTCCTCAACTTCCTCAACTTCCTCATCTTCCTCATCTTCCTCAACTTTAGCAACGTCTTCAACGCCCTCAGGTTTCTCGACTTCTACAACCTCCATGACCTCCTCAATTTCTTCAACTTCCCCAATTTCACCAATTTCTTTTTTAAGGCGTTTTTCTAGTTCCTCTACACTTTCGGCTCTTACTTCCTCTTGCTCCAATAATTGTAGGATTTCTTCTCCCATATGCACTTCTTCCTTCATCTTTTTGAGGGATTTAATTTCAGCTGCATTTGTTATACCCACAATTTTCAACTCAGTTCTTCTGTTTTTTGCATGTTCGACTTCTGTACATCTAGATCCATCGCCACAATTATTGAGAAGCATATTCTCTCCATAACCTTTTGATACAATTCTCGCTTTCGCAATATCTCCTTTCATAATCAGATAATCTACTGCAGACTTGGCTCTTCTTTCAGATAATTGTTGATTAGCTGAGTCTTTGCCTCTACTGTCAGTATGTGCCCCTAACTCCAAAGTTAAATTAGGATTGTCTTTCATAAGCGTTATAACCTTTTGCAGCTCTTGCTTTGCATTAGCACTCAATTTTGACTTGTTTGTATCATAGTAAAGATTTTGCACCTCCATTTTTTTACCAGTAAATATTCTTTCCATTTCCACGTTCGCTAATAGAACACCAAATTTATTGCCCTCAGTTAAGTTATCAGCTACTCCTGGATTAACGTTACCTACACCTTCGAAACAAAGAATACATCCTTCTACATCGACCTTTGCTTCCATTCTCTTAGATAGATACCCTTCTTTTCTTATGAGAATGGTATAGTGGTTCCCTTTTATAAGATTAAGTTGGAATTCTGGAGACATATGTTCTTTGAGGTCCATCACAGCTTCCCGTTTTGTATTGTTGTAAACTTCTACCCTTGCACCTTTGATTGCGTCAACAACGATGTTTTCATTGTCTCTTTTTTCTGCCAATGTGACTTCAAAAGTGAATCCTGGCATTCTACCCATTTCCAACTTTATGAATGCTTTTCCTGCAGATACAGGGATATCGACTTTTTTAACATCGAACATTTCCTTGGTGGCATAAATTCTCACATTGGTATTTATCGGTACTTCAATAGTAAAAAAACCTTCAATATTTGTCGTTGTTTTTGCAATAAGCTTTTCACTATCTATATTTTCTGCTGTTATGTTCACACCATCAATATACCCTCTGTTGCCAGTTTCATAAATATAGCCTTCTATAAGAGTAGATTGAGAAAATGAAAAGAGACAAATACACGTAAATAGTAAGGTTAGTACGAATTTCATAATATGCAAATTTGGGTTTTGTTATTGGACTGAATATCGAATATAAGGCCTACATCATGGAATTTAAGGATATAGAGGACCATTCATATGTTAAATATGTTTTCTAATTTATGCTATATTAAATTTAATCCTAATATACTTGTGACTAGAATTGGTTATTAAGTCACCAACCATTCGTATAGATCTTGTGATATTGAATTAAAATAATAAAAATGAGAATAATATATATGGGTACGCCAGAGTTTGCTGTACCTGCGTTGCAGACTCTTGTCGAGAATGGATTTGATGTGGTAGGTGTGATAACCGCTACGGATAAAATGGGAGGTCGAGGAGGTAAAAAGTTAATTGAATCCGACGTGAAAAAATACGCTGTTTCTCAAGGACTGAATATCTTGCAACCTAAGAACCTGAAGAGTCCTGAGTTTGTAGATCAAGTAAGAGCGCTCAAAGCAGACCTCCAGATTGTAGTTGCCTTTAGAATGCTCCCAGAAGTGATATGGGATATGCCAGAACATGGAACTTATAATCTGCATGGGTCATTATTACCAAGATTTCGAGGAGCGGCACCTATTCATTGGGCTGTGATGACAGGAGCTAAAGAAACGGGAGTGACAAGTTTCAAACTAAAGCATGAAATAGATACAGGCGATTTGTTATTTCAAGAAAGAACTAAAATTGAGGACGAGGATACAACTGGAGATGTTTATACAAGGTTGATGCATATTGGTGCGAAAGTAGTTCTAAAGACAGTAAAGGCGGTGCAAGCGGGTGAGGTTAAGCTAATGGAACAAGACAGTAGTCAAGTCTCAAAAGCACCAAAAATCTATCATGAGACTTGCGAAATAGACTTCTCGAAAACTACAAAGGATGTTTATAATCACGTAAGAGGATTAAATCCGTTTCCCACTGCATGGACTACTATTGATGGTCTGGAATGTAAAGTTTTGAAATCAGGAATGTCCGATGAAGAATTAGATCCAGAGCACAAACCAGGAACAATACTGACTGATAATAAGAGGTATTTGAAAGTTGCTTGCAGTGACGGTTATCTAGCTATTCTTGACTTGAAGATGCAGGGAAAAAAAATGATGGATATCAAATCGCTTTTGAACGGATATAAAGTAGAAGGTAATATGGCAGGGTAAATATTTAAGGACGCAATTGCCAATTCTAGATTAGAAACTTTTGTCCACCAGGCATTTATTAAAAGGAAGTAGATGATTTTCATTCAGTCAACACTTTACCTATAATCTCGTTGTATTATATACATAAAACGACCAAAGTAATATGAGCTACCGAAGCATGCAAAATGTAGTTGATGATCTCCAAAAGAGCAATCAGTTATTGAGAATAAAGTCTGAAGTTGATCCTGATCTAGAAATGGCTGAGATTCACAATCGAATTTTTGAAGCTGGTGGGCCCGCTATACTTTATGAAAACGTAAAAGGGAGTCCATTTCGAGCCTTATCAAATATCTATGGAACGTTTGATAGGACGGATTACTTATTTAGACATACGATCGAAAAAGTCAAGAAAGTAATAGAACTTAAGGCTGATCCTTCTAGATTACTTAAGAATCCATTGAGATATCTTTCGGCACCTTTTACGGCATTATCAGCATTGCCAATGAAAAGTTGGGGTAAGGGTGCTGTGCAATATGGACAAACAACGATTGACAAATTGCCACTTGTAAAGTCATGGCCGATGGATGGCGGTGCATTTGTGACAATGCCACAAGTTTTGACTTTACCTCCAGGTGAGAAAAATGCAATGAAGACCAATCTTGGAATGTATAGAATCCAATTGACGGGGAATGAATACGAAACCAATAAAGAGATTGGGCTTCACTATCAACTGCATCGAGGAATTGGGAATCACCATACAGAATATCTTAAAAGTGATGAAGAATTTAAATGCTCTGTATTTGTGGGAGGACTTCCTTCTCATGCATTTTCAGCGATCATGCCCATGCCAGAAGAGATCAGTGAACTGACATTTGCTGGGATGTTGGGAGGAAGAAGGTTCAGATATAAATTTGATGACTTAGGACATTTTCTATCAAGCGATGCAGACTTTGTTATTACTGGACGAATAAGAAAAGGAGAGACAAAACCAGAAGGCCCTTTTGGAGATCACTTAGGATATTATAGTCTTGAACATCCGTTTCCTGTTATGGATGTGGATAGAGTGTATCATAGAAAAGACGCAATATGGCACTTCTCTGTAGTTGGTAGACCTCCGATGGAAGACAGTAGCTTCGGTTATCTGATTCATGAATTGGTCAAAGAATTAGCAGGCGGAGAATTTCCAGGACTTAAAGAGATTAATGCTGTAGATGCTGCAGGAGTGCACCCTCTTTTAATATCGATTGGGAAAGAGCGGTATATGCCATTTCGAGAAAAGGTGCCAGAAGAAATATTGACCATTGCTAATAGAGTTTTGGGCTCTGGACAGACATCACTAGCGAAGTTTATGTTTATAGCCGCTGAAGAAGATGATCCGAACCTTGATACACATGATATTGATAGGTATTTCAATCATTTTCTCTCTAGAGTGGATTGGATGAGAGATTTACACTTTCAAACGAAGACAACAATTGATACGCTCGATTATTCGGGATCAGGGTGGAATTCAGGGTCGAAAGTCGTAATAGCTTGTCGGGGAGAAGTAAAAAGAAAATTAGCTATTGAAAAGCCTAAGAATTTAAGTCTCCCTCCATTTGTGAAGGCAGCTTCCTTAGCTCGGCCAGGAGTATTAGCACTGGAAGTTGAAGGTTGGAAAGACTATACTTCGGAGAAACTAAAAATCGAGAACCTTTCTAGACAATTGGCTACGCTTAATCTCGATGAGATAGCTCTGATCGTACTCACCGAAGATGTCAATTTCATAGGTCAAACACTTAATAATTTTGTGTGGGTTACTTTTACGAGAGCAAACCCTTCTCATGATATTTATGGTGTAAAAACAAGAGTGGAACACAAACATTGGGGGTGTGAAGGACCGCTGATCATTGATGCAAGGATTAAAACACATCATGCGCCGCCACTTGTCAAAGATGCTAAAGTGGTAGCTAAAGTGGATAAGTTGTTTAGAAAAGGTGGTGAGTTGTATGGGGTGATATAAGAGAATCTTGCGCATTGTAAGTCTTCGTCGACATTTCCGAATGTCGATGTTTTGATATGATTAGGTTTTGGCATTTATGGAAGGGGACGTGAGATGATCGTATTAAGATCGTAGGCAGGAGCCTACGATTAACAACAGTCATTTATAGAAGGAAATGTTAGATAATCGTATTAAGATCGTAGGCTGGAGCCTACGACCATCAATAGGGATTTACAGAGGGAACGTGCGATAATCGTATTGAGATCGTAGGCTGGAGCCTACGACCAACAACAGTCATTTATAGAGGGAACTGAGTTAATCGTAGTAAGATCGTAGGTAGGAGCCTACGACCAACAATAGGCATTTACAGAAGGAAATGTTAGATAATCGTATTAAGATCGTAGGCAGGAGCCTACGACCAACAACATAAAAACTATACTATTAATTGACCACAAACCTCTCACCGTACAATAAGCCATCTAAATTTGCCCTAAGTACATAAATGCCCTTCATTAAATTTGGGAGATGATATGTTTGTTTTCCCTCTAATTGATTTACAGCAACTAACCTTCCTTGTATATCAAAGACCTCAATCTGTCCATTTATTAGATAGGGGGCTGATGTACGAACCGAGTTTGAAGCCTTATCATACCAAAAAAGAATTTCGACTTCAGAATGATCCTCCGTTGCAACATTCAACTCACAATCCAATGGATTATTCTCTATTGGCAAGCCAGGAGTAAGGTCAAGGCCGATAAAACCTGAGAAGTCGGGTGGAAATTTATAGGCTCTAAAGTTTCCGTTATTATTAACTGATTGTCCTTGAGTGGCGGGGGTGTCACCAAACAAAGGTATCTCGTACTCCCATGCAATCTCATCATCAGAAGTAACTTCGAAAATCCTTCCTGGTGAACCAGCATTGATCAGCGTATTACCATTTGGTAACCTCTGAGCATTAGACAAATACGCAGAATAGAACCTCTCTGGAAGTTGATCTCCATATATTGTGTTCGCTTCTGTTGGACCAAAAATGACATTTGGTGTTAAAAAATAAAATCCAGTGGAATCTTGCGGTGGATTTAGCAATTCTATTTGAGAAAAGTCTGTCCCTGGCTGTCCATTTCCATTGTTGAAAATCATAATTTCGCCTGCATTTTCTAGATTATGCTTCACCCAATTTACGCCATGTTGACCAAATAATTGTTGATCACTCACAGGTGCACCTTCATATGCTGAAGCATTTCCCCATCTATAGAGAATATCGCCACCTTTTCCATATTTACCGCCTTCATGAGAGGCTGCTTCTTCTATTGTTGTACTATGGTCTAGAATCCATATTTCGTCACTATTTCGTACAGAAATTAAGATTTGATCTAATTCTGGATTATAATCAATAGCATTGAAATGATTCCAATCTCTGGTTGCGTTTGAGTTACTGCTATTTAACTCAGGAAGATTGATGTTAAACAGTTCTGGGTGACCTGAAATTTCACCAAATCCAGCTTTTGTAGCGTCAAAATCTTGAATGTAATGATCGTTGATATGCCATTCCCAGATAATATTGGCATCATTTGTTCCGATTGGCTCCAGTTCTAAAATCTTCTCTGACCACATAAAGTTTTCATTAGCAATCTCATCGGGATTTCTACCAAGAGATTCTAATTCTTCACGGTAAGTCAGTTCCCAAGTTAAGACAAGTATATTGCCAGTTGGGATCATTACTGCATCGTGGTGAGAAAGCTGTTCCGCTGTATTGATCTCATAGCTCCAGATGGTATTATTATCCCAGTCAACTAGTTCTAGGCCACCAGCATTGCTTGCCGAAGTGAATGGTCCATTGAGTGCTGGTTTGAAAGTCCTCATCATTAATCCATTATCAAGAAAGTAAGCAGCAAGTCCAGGTCGTGTACCTCGATCCCATTTATTAATCAAATTGCCACAGTTGTCGACCATATATGCTTTAGTCCCAGAGAATGGAGAAAAGAAAGTGTAACCCTCAAGTGCAGCATCTGTTTTAGATAAGACACCAACTGTTTGAGCATAAAGCAACGATGTAGCTAAGACCAAAAGAAGTGTAACAAAATTTTTCATTTCGTGAAGATATAAGAAACTATAATATTAGAGAAACTCTGTTTTGAAAAGTAGCGAAGTAGCGAAATCAAAATAGATAGCTAAACAAATCTTGCTTTTCGCGGGATATTAGGTTTGGTACCACGATGCTTGCATCGAATTTATGGGAGTCAGGGCTTAATCTAGGGTTATTGCCGTTTATTGATTGAAGACTAATTAAACTTATGAATGCCCGTTGTAGACGACAAAATGGAGCAATAGTGAAATATCTGAATAATTTAACATTCTATCATCTAACTGCTTACATATTATAAAATTATTTAATATATTGCACTTTGTTTCTAAAGTATAGGTTTATATATATGTATTTTCTATGCTTGTTTCGAATAGCAGTATG
Source organism: uncultured Saprospirales bacterium (assembly GCA_963975265.1). Classification (GTDB taxonomy): domain Bacteria; phylum Bacteroidota; class Bacteroidia; order Chitinophagales; family Saprospiraceae; genus CAJXUU01. The sequence continues at coordinate 5,580 of CAXBGT010000032.1, read as the reverse complement.
TTTCTGACCTAGCAATATTAAATTCAATATCTTTATAAATGGAGAGTTCTATTATTTTTGACATCACGACAACCAGTGAATTCTTGTCTAATCTTCTGGAAGATGCGCTAGATTCGGCGGTGTCATCAGAACCAATGGAGGTGAATGGGGTAGTAGTGAGATTGACAAGAGTTGGAGAGGCTGAAATCAGGCCATCAGGAAAGAAAGTTGATATTTTTTTACCGTTGAAGATACAGTTGAAACGTGAAGCTGGCCTTTTTACTGTAGAGGGAAATGGTGCAATAAATCTTCATTTAGCTGTGAACATAGATATCAGCAATACATTGAAACTCACAGCAAAATCTGATCTCGTCACTCATGAGTGGTTAGAAAAACCAGTTTTAGAAATAGGAGCCTTGAATATTCCTATTGAGACCCTTGTGAATCTTGTTCTTAAGCATCATGAATCGATAATTACTGCAAAGATAGATGATTCTTTGAAGCAGTTTTCTGACCTCAATAAATTGTTGCAAGGAGGCTTAGCTGACGCGAGAAAGAAGCTTGGAGAACTTGATCTTAAAGGAAATAGAATCAATCTCGATGTAGACGAATTGATATTAAGTGAACCCAAAATCAATGATGGGAAAGTAAATATTAGTGGTATTGTCAAACCTGATTTAGCTATAAATGACAATGCTGTAATTAGGTCATCAATAGTCCCTTTTCGTTGGATGACGGATGCAGATAAGAATATAGAGCACAAAGTTTTTGTTCCCATTACCTTTGATTATGATTTCTTAGAGAATGAACTTAGGACGTTACTACAAGGTATGGAAGTAGGTGGCAAACACTTCGATGTTCGATCTATAGAAATTAGTGGTGGTGATGAACTCAAAATCCGAATGGTAATCGATAATCCTATTAAAGCAGAAGTATTCATAAAAGGTAAACCTATATACAATGAGATTGAAGGGCAATTGATACTTAATGATTTAGATGTGAAAGTAAATCCATCCAATTTTATTTACAAACTCACGGCGCCATTGGTAAATCGATTTGTAGAAAGTAAAATGGAAGATTTCTTTCCCTTAAGTGTGAATGAAAAGTTATCAGAACTTGTATCTGCTAATATCCCGAAATCTATCAATTTACAGAAAGCTAAAATTGGCATAGCCCAAAATGGAATTCAGATCAATGAAATGAGATTCTTGGAGCGAAAATTAAGTGCTTTAGCACAGATAAATGGGTTGGCAGTGGCTTCTGTAATAGGGTAGAACCTGATCTAATTTACTGTCTTAGATTTGTGTGTTTGATTAAGATCTGCCTGTTTGGTTTAGGGAGATTTTGGAGTATGATCAAAATAGCTCACGACCATTTTTTTTGATTTGAGCTTGAATGGATTTATAAGTTGACATTCAGACAATTATTCAGCGGTTAGATGTTTACCCGTGGATGGTAACCTTGCCAAAAATCATTACTCGATCAACATATTATATCCCACTTATGATCAGAGTTGAAAAGTAGATCACCGATGTACGCTCAATCTTGAAGCAAGTCATTAATAAGACTATATCGAGGGGGAATAACTGATGGGATTTCAAGTTGCAAATATGTTCACAAATCTTCTTTACAATTCAACTCCATGATCACTGAGTCGGGTTATAACCCTAACTCATCTCTCAAATGAGCATCAGCATTGTGGTTCTTATTCCAGTAGTCAGATTTTATGGTTGATTTCCTAGCGGCTTTAGTAGTGAGCAACTTCCTGTTGGCTCCATATCCGCTGTAGTGGATCTCTTCCCAACCCAGTATGGTGTGTGGGAATGAATCTTCGAAAAGAATTGTAATGTTTCTTTCCGTTTCAGGATAGGCGATTTTATAGGAATTGACACCTCCGTCTTCCTTAGTCAATGTAATATTAGCCTCGTAAGCTTTGATTTCGTGATGACTCAGCCTTGAATAAAACATGGATGGAATTACTTTCAACTTTCCTGTGGGCAGTGACTCTGGATTCAGTCTAATCAAAGACCATAAGTCATCTTCTAAGATTTCCTTTTTAATCTTCTTATTTTTAAATGACTCACCTTCAAAGTAGGAATTCAGGATAAAGTTCAGCTTCCCTTCATTTTTCATCTCTAAGTGACTGATTCCACACCACTCTTGCATTGATGAAGCAATCTTTAGTGATGTGCTCTCTCCTTCGAATGGGAAGAACGTGCTGTTCATCATAGAGTATGGGTAGATGCCTGTTATAAAATTTTTGGTGCTGTTTAGTTTCAATACGGGTACATTGTTACTCCTGTGCACATCAGCTTTTGTGTTGTTGGTCCTAGAAAATGGTTCAGTAACAAAAATCAGAACTGCTGTCCCTTCTCGTAACTCACCATATCTTGCTTGGGACAATGTATAGCTTGATATTTCGGCCGTGCCGTCATACCAATAATCTTTGACTTGTTGAGATGGAATTCTTGTATCTGATCCAATACTAGATACTGTTTTGAATCCATCACCAGCTTCAGATTGATTTTCACAGGTAGAAAAACTGGACAATAGGGTCAAAAAGCTAAGAATAGAGATCAAACTGATTCCATAAATATTTAATTTCATTACTTCTGTTTTTACTTTTTTGGAATAGATAATGAGTCTAATGACAACGAGTTAGGCATGTGAATCCAACATAAATGCATCTTTCTTGTTCAATCACCTTTTTGTTATCAATCCTTTATGTACTAGTCAAGACATCATCCCATTCCTAGTTTTGATGGGTAGTAACTACTTTTGTTCATCTGGGAATCGATAAGCCATCCAATCGAGGTTTCTTTCTAAAACCTAAAACCTAAAATCTAAAAATCAAAAGACCTAATAGTTTACCATCAAAAATCTAACATGTAATAGTCTAATGTCTAATAGCCTAATTTCTCACTTCCCCTTTGCTTCATTCCACAACGCATCCATTTCTTCCAAAGACATCTCATCCAAGGACTTGTGCGCATGCGCTTCTATATACTCAAAACGATATTTGAATTTTCGATTGATTTTCTCCAAAGCTGTCTCAGGATCTATCCCTTTGAACCTTGCATAGTTGACCATCGAAAATAGGATATCACCAAACTCTTCTTCTATTCTATCTGGATCGCTACCGTTGGCTACTTCTTTGAATTCTTGGATCTCTTCCTCTACTTTTTCCCAAACTTGATCCGCATTTTCCCATTCAAAGCCGACTTGAGCGGTCTTGTCTTGCATTCTATAAGCTTTGACCATGGCAGGCAAAGAGTTAGGTACACCAGAAAGAACAGATTTTTTGCCCTCTTTCATTTTCAGTTGTTCCCAGTTCCTCTTTACTTCCGCTTCATCTTTCACTACTGCATCTCCATAGATGTGTGGATGCCTATTGATTAGTTTTTCACAAATAGCATTGAGAGAATCAGCTATATCGTATGCACCTTTTTCCTCGGCTATCTTAGCATAGAATATCATGTGGAGCATGATGTCACCAGTTTCTTCTTTGATTTCTTCGAGATTATTATTGAGAATGGCATCTGCCAGTTCGTAAGTTTCTTCTATAGTCAGATTACGAAGACTTTCCATAGTCTGTTTTTTATCCCACGGGCACTGTTCTCTCAGTTCATCCATGATGTTAAGTAATCGCTCGAAAGCTGCCTTTTTTTGTTCCATTGTATTCATGATGTGAATGTAAATCATTTAAATTGTTTGTATTCTAAATTGTATTTGTATTTATCCATTTAAATGATGACGTCAAATGTCTGATCTTATATTTTTGCAAATATGAAATCACTATAATTCAGATTATTTAAATAATCTGCTATTTAATTAGAATCATGTTGCAAGGTTGGATGAGTGTACTTAGTATTCAATAGGTTGCAATTTGGATTGAGATTGTCACTATTTAGAATAAGTACAAATAGTGATAATTCTTAATAATTTGGTAAATAGGATGGAAAGTAAGTGCTTGTGATAGGAAGGCAGGTAATAATGTTGTGGGGGGCAATAAGTGTGGATTAAAATTTGTTGAAAGAATCTTGGTAAAGTTTAAACATAAATAGCATTAATCAGTTTTATAAACGAAAGTTATATTTTTCTTAACAAATTAATAATTAAATTATGTTTTTATTAGAAATTAAAGCTATGGCCCCTGATGACTATGTGGGTTTTACTTTTTTTATTGGGTGCATGGCTATGATGGCTGCTTCTGCCTTCTTCTTCTTCTCTATGAACGATTTCGATCGTAAGTGGAAAACATCTATTCTCGTTTCAGGATTAATTACTTTTATTGCAGCGGTTCATTATTGGTACATGCGAGACTATTGGATATCTGTAGGGGAGTCACCAACTTTTTTCCGTTATGTAGATTGGACGCTTACAGTACCTTTAATGTGTGTGGAGTTTTATCTATTGACGAAAGCAGCAGGTGCTAAATTAAGTCTTTTATGGAAGTTAATTATTGCTTCGATTTGGATGTTAGTTGCTGGTTACATTGGAGAGGCTTTCAATGATGGAACTATGAGCCATTCTGTAATGTGGGGTGTAATTTCTACATTAGGTTACTTGTATATTCTACATGCTGCATGGTTTGGAGAAGTAGCTAAGTTAGCTGAAAACAGCGGAGACGCAGTAGTTAAGAAAGGAGTTCGAATTCTTGCTTGGTTTATCCTCGTAGGTTGGGCAATATATCCTATAGGCTATATGTGTATGCCAGGAGGATGGTTGAATGGAGTATTTGATTCAAACAGTCTGGATATTTTCTACAATATCGCAGATGCGGTAAATAAAATAGGATTTGGTTTAGTAGTGTATTCAGTAGCTGTTCAGGCTACTGCGGCAGCAAAAGTAAATGCTTAATTAATAATGGGGATCACCAGAAATGGGGGTTCCCAATTTTTTATATATGAATAAATTAGGATTTATATTTCTTGCGATTCTATATATTTTAGTTTCAATATTCTCATTTGCTGACAATATTCCTGAGGATACCCAGCTAATTGCTTGTGGCATTTTAATCGCCTTAGTAGGAATTCCGCATGGTGCTATAGATAATGTTCTATTTTTAAAAGATAATAATATAAGTCCAATTAAATTTTATTTAGGGTACCTGATTTCAATGCTTGTTTACCTTATATTATGGTTATGGTATCCTTCTTTATCTCTGATAATATTTTTATTTGTCTCAGCTTATCATTTTGGTGAGTCACAGTTTTCAAAATACTTTAGTGATAAAAGCTTTTTTCGTAATTCCTTATATTTTATTTGGGGAGCGAACATATTAGCTGGAATGATTTTGTACAATAATTCAGAGTTACTAGTGATTTTCGCTAGATACAGTGATTTGCAAGCTCTTCTTTATTTATTTAATAGTAATACATATATATATCTTCTAGCAGTAACTAGTCTTTACCTCCTAGGTATTGTTGTTTATAGCCTCCAAACAAAGAAGATTAAACCAGAAGATGTATTTAAGGAAGTATATATTCTCGCATTAATCCACGTTTCTTTTGCAATTCTGCCTTTATTACCAGGTTTTACATTATATTTTGTAGTGCTTCATTCCACTAAGGTCTTAATAGATGAATTCAATTTTCTTAA